>CAMDVZ010000070.1 GCA_945878895.1 Caenispirillum bisanense
CGGCCTCGTAGGGCGAAACCGCCCCGCGCGGCGCGACGCCGGCAAGCCTGGGCGGCGCGTCGCCGGGAGTCGCTCTGGTGGCGATGGCGGCAGCGACCTGGCGGCCCTGCGGCGACACGGCGGGTGGCCGCCACGCCGCCAGCCGCAGCGTCTGGGCGCGCTCGAAACCGCGGTCCATCATGTCGGCCATCGTGGCGTCGCGCTCTCCGGGCGAGGTGCCGCCGAACACGACCCCGATCAGCCGCCGCTCGCCGCGCAGCGCCGACATCACGAGGTTGAAGCCGGACGCGTTGATGTAGCCGGTCTTCAGGCCATCGGCGCCGGGATACCAGCCCAGCATCTGGTTGTGGTTGCGCAGGATGCGGCCGGCATAGAGATGATCGCGGGCCGCGAACAGCGCGTAGTAGTGCGGAAAGTCCCGCATCAGCGCTTGCGCCAGCTTCGCGAGGTCGCGCGCGGTGGTGACCTGGGCCGGATCGGGCAGGCCATGGGCGTTGCGGAACACGGTCGAGGGCATGCCGAGCTGGCGCGCTTTGGCGGTCATGGCGCGCGCGAAACTCGCCTCGTCGCCCGCAATCGCTTCCGCCAGCACCACAGAGGCATCGTTGGCGGAGCGGGTGACGAGCCCCATGATGGCGTCGCGCGCCGCTACCGTGCCGCCCACCGGCGCGTCCATTTTCGAGGGTTGCACGGCGCCGGCGGCGGCCGACACCGGCAGCGGGTCGTGGGGCCTGAAACGCCCGGAATCCAGCGCTTCGAAGGCCAGATAGAGCGTCATCAGCTTGGTCAGCGAGGCGGGATGGCGCAGCTCGTCGGCGGCGATGGCTTCCAGCTCGCGGCCGGTTTCGGCGTCGATCAGCAGCATCGCGTCGCGGCCCGTCACGGCGGGATTGGGCGCGACAGCGGGTGCCGCGCGGCGCGGGGTGACGACGGGGCGGCGGGCGGGGGCGGGGAGGGGTTTGGTGATCTTGACCGAGACGGGTTCGCGCGCGTTGGCGGACATGCCAAAGGGAATGGTGACGGCCAGCGCAAGGCCCGTCAGGATCGCGGCCAAAAAGCCTCTACGCCACTCGAACATGATCCGCCGCGTGAAATGGAAAACAGTTCCAGGTCAGGAGCTTATGGCACCAATGAGAGACAATAGCCGAGCCTGGAGCGGCTGGCAAACGGCTTTGTCCGATTTCACGGTGCGATCGGCCGGGGCGAGGCCGGTTTTGGCCCGACCGGCCGCGGGGCGATCCGCGCCGGTCGTCCAGCCAACACCCCCCATCCCGCGGTTTCGACTGGATGGAGGCGATTTCGGCTGGATGCGGCCGGTTTTGGCTGGATGAAGGCCGGTGTCGGCTGGATCGGCGGCCAAATCGAGTGGACGCTCGACGCATTTGGCTGGACGGACGCTGGACGCGGCTGTGCCGGCGCTGGACGACGCCGGGATGGCGCGGGCTTCGAACGTCTCGCGGGTGGCGCGCGGTTTTCCAGGCATCGTCGTGGGCCTCGCGACGAGTGAATGACTATCGCGATCATATATAATATGTCTTGCATAGTTTTCAATAATTTATTCCCAAATATAATCAAGAAGCGACGCTCACGATATGGATGCCTCGTGCCGCCCCTTTTTGGCCACAGTGCGACACCAGAATCGACGTCCGGAACCCCTCGAAGGCCGTTATGTCGATGCGTTATGCGGTACTATGCGCTGATGTGGCGCGAAAAGCGTCGATCCTGGTCGTGTTCGGGTCGCTCGCGGCGTGTTTCGACGGTGATCTGGCGGCGCGGCAAACCGATCCGGTCACCCGCAGCCTGACCTGGTTCGGCTATGTCGGCGGCAAGGACATCCGCGCCGCCTGTGCTGCCGGCCAGGGCACCCGTCTGCGTCTGGTCTACAACGCGGTCTGGGGCGAGCAGGTGCGCAGCTACGACATCGCCGCCCCGTCGCCGGCCGGCGCGACGCTGAATGCCCGCGTGCTGGCCGACGTCGGCAACCTCGCCGCCGTGTCGATCGCCCGACCGGCCGACATATTCGGGCCCTGGAACGGCCGTACCGCCAGCCGCGGGCTGGACCGGGCCGAACTCGCCGGCCTGGTCGAAGCCGTGGCCGCCAGCGACGGTTTCGGGCCGGTGCGCGGCCGCATGGAACTGCCCTCCAACGATTTCTGGTGGACCGCCGCCTCCTGCCGCGACGGCATCTGGGGCTTCGCCGCCTGGCACCACCCCACCGATGGTTTTACCCGGATAAAATTCGCGGTCCCTCTCTACGCGCTGGACCCGCTGGCCGCGACCATCCCGCCGCGCCCGCCGGTGGCGCTGCCGCCCTCGGCGCTCCGCGACAGCGCTGCCACCCGCCGCGACAATCCCGGCTGGCGGCTGGCGGTCGACAAGGACGGCGCCCGGCGCTGAGCCGCCCCGCGTTCAGCCGCCCGACCGGAGCTGCGAGCCCTTCAAGGCGACGAAGGCGGCGCGCGCCGAGCCGTCGAGCGGCCGCTTTTCGCTGACGCACCACGCGACCAGTTCGTCGGCGTCGACCACCAGCCGCTCGACGTCGGCGCCTTGCCGCCGCAGCATGCGTCGCGTTTTCATGGCGCCGCTCCGCCAGCCCTCGAACGTCTCGTACAGGCCTTCCTTGTCGATGGCCGCAGCGTACATCGTCGGGTAGCCCTCGCGCGTGTACCAGGCGAGAAACAGTTTCGTTCGGCTCATCGATGGTCTCCCGGTCGCGCCCCGCGTGGTCGTGGCGGGATCATGGCCGCGAGACGACCATTTTGTCATCCCGGCCACGATGTCTTCCCGGTCACCATGTCATCCGAACGAAGCGCGAGGGATCCGATCCTTCAGTCGCGCTTGGTGCGGAGGCGAGTCCGCGCCGAGGCCCCTCGGCTGGGCGGCGGAGTTACAACTCTGGGGGGGCGGCGTCTTGCGTCGGCCAGCAAGCTTGCGGACGCGGCATGGTACAGTCGGGCCGGCGTGGCGGGCGCGAACAGCGTCGGCGCCGCGAGCGGCAATCGGGGACGCAAACGGGTGGAGCGCATGACACTTCTCGGACGACGGCATTTCGGACGCGACCTGCTCGCCATCGCCGGTGGCGCCGTCGTGGCGCCGGCGATCGCGCGGGCGCAAGGGTTTCCGTCGAAGCAGTTGCGGCTGCTGGTCGGCTTCGCGGCCGGCGGTGGCGGCGACATCGTGGCCCGCGTGCTGGCGCAGGAGCTGACGAAGAGCACGGGTCAGTCGGTCATCGTCGACAACAAGCCCGGTGCCGGCGGCAATATGGCGACCCGCGAGATGCTGCGCTCGCCGCCCGATGGCCATACGATCCTGCTCGCCAATGTCGGCATGCTGGCGGTCAATCTCTACGCCATGAAGGACGTCGGCTACGACCCGCAGGCCGACATCGCGCCGGTGTGCCTGGCCGTCGACTTCTCCAACGTGCTGGTCGTGCACCCGAGCGTGCCGGCCAAATCGTTCGCCGAGTATCTTGCGCTGGCGAAGCGGCCGGAGGGGATCGATTACGGCTCCTCGGGCATCGGCGGGGCAGGGCACCTCGCGGGCGAGCTCCTGAAATCGCGCAGCGGGGCGCGCCTCAACCACGTGCCTTTCCGCGGCGGCGGGCCGGCGATGAACGATCTGGTGGCGGGCCATGTGCCCTCGTTGATCGCCAGCGCCCCCACCGCGACCGGTTTCATGCGCGAAGGCCGCATCCGTGCACTCGCCATGACCGGCCCCAAACGCTCGCCGTTCGATCCCGACGTGCCCACCATCGCGGAATCGGGCTTCCCCGGCTACGCCGCCACCAACTGGTACACGATCGTCGTGTCCTCGAAAGTGCCGCCCGCGCTCATCGCCACGCTCAACGCGCTGTTCAACAAGGCGCTGGCCGCCCCCGACGTGCGCGCCGCCTACGGGGCGCAGGGCATGGAGACGCTGGGCGGCACGGCCGCGGAAGCCGCCGCCCACATCGCGCGCGAGACCGCGATCTGGAAGAAGGTCATCGCCGACGCCGGCATCCGGATGGAGTGAGGTGGGCATCGGTCGACCGGCCAGCGATGCGACACGACACAGGGGAGAGCGCCTGATGCCCACGGCCATCGTGCTGCGCGAACATGGCGGCCCGGAAGTCCTGCGGCCCGAAGCGATTTCCCTGGCGCGACCGGGTGCGGGCGAACTGCGCCTGCGGCAGACCGCCGTGGGGGTCAATTTCCATGACTGCTACGTGCGCTCGGGCCTCTACCGGACGCTGACGCTGCCCGGAATCCCCGGCATCGAGGCGGCCGGCGTGGTCGAGGAGGTCGGGCCGGACGTCGCGGACTTCGCGGCCGGCGACCGTGTCGCCTATGTCGACGCGCGCTACGGCGCCTACGCCTCGCACCGGATCCTGCCGGCGCGCCTCGCGGTCAGACTGCCCGACGCCGTGAGCGAGGCCGATGCCGCGGGTCTGCTGGTGAAGGGACTGACGGCCGAACTGCTGGTGCGGGAGGTGCACGCCATCGGCCCCGGCGACACCATCCTCGTGCATGCGGCCGCCGGTGGCGTCGGGCGTCTGTTGTGCCGGCTGGCGGTCCATCTCGGGGCCACCGTGATCGGCACCGTCGGCAGCGAGGCGAAAGCATCGATCGCGCGCGCGGCCGGCTGCGCCCACGTCATCTTCTATCGCCAGACCGACTTCGTCGCCCGGGTGCGCGAGCTCACCGATGGACGCGGCGTGGCCGTGGTCTACGACTCCGTCGGCAAGGACACATTCGCCGGCTCGCTCGACTGCCTGTCGGTGCGCGGCCATCTGGTGAATTTCGGCCAGGCCTCGGGTGCGGTCCCGCCGTTCGAGGTGTCGCGGCTGGCCGCCGGCTCCTGCACGCTGACGCGGCCGATCCTGTTCCACTACATCGGGCAGCGGGCCGACCTCCGGAACCTGACCAGCCGGCTGTTCGACCGGCTGGCGACGGGCGTCCTGACCGCCGAACGCGGCACCACCTATGAGCTGGCGGACGCGGCGGCCGCCCATGCCGCCCTGGAGAGCCGCGCCGCCGACGGGCCGCTGCTGCTGTCGCCCTGACGGCTGGTTCGGTCAGTGCATCGATTGTCGTTCGACGCCGGCGACCGCTCGCACGGTCCTCTTTATCCGGGGCAGCGATAGAAGAGATAGGGAGGCCGCTGTGAATTGGCACCGCCCTTTCGTGCCCCTCCGTGGCTGGTTCACCACGTCGCGGGCCGCCGCTTCGCTCCGAACGCTCGCGGCCCCAATCACCGATCCGATCGGACGACGGATGCGTACCCATACCGAGAGTCCAATCCGCACCAGAGCGATGGATCATCCCGATTGATCGTCCGGTCCGAAAGCGACCGCGACGTTTTGGACAGTCAGCAGGAGCGCTTGATCATGAGTGTGAGTTCAGTGGGACAGTTCGTCGCCTACGGATGGAATTTCGTTTTCAATCACGAAGTCAGTCCGCTTCGGAACATTCCCGATGTCGCGACCCGGCACTACGTGTTGCAGGCGCTGGGATTCATGTGGGCGCTTGCCTTCTCGGCGGCGATCGGCAGCTACACCTTCTTCGCCGCGAGTATCATCGGACACACTTTTCTGATCGCCGCGGCGGCAATCACGGCGGCCACCTACACGGCGGCAACGGTGAAGCCCGACCTGTTCAAGGCCGCTAAGGCCCGCCGCGCCGGCGGCGAGCGCGAGTAATCGCCGGCACCCGATGGCGCGCCAGTCGTTGTCCATCGCGCTGCCGGATGCGGTCGGATTCCCGGTGCGACAGATCGCGGACCGGACCGACACCCGTCGTGAGGCAATACCGGTCAGCCGATCATTCGGCATCGAGGAGAATCGCGTGGCGGCAGAAACGTCGGAATCGGCGGTTTACTTCGACGGCTCCTGCGCTCTCTGCAAGGCGGAGATCGGGTACTATCGCCGCGAGGATAAAGCTGGCTCGTTGTGCTTCGTCGATATCTCCGACGGCGGAGCCACGCCGCCGCACGGAGTGTCCCGGACGCTCGCGATGGCGCGGTTCCATGTGCGCGCGAAGGACGGGCGCCTTCTGTCCGGGGCGGCCGCCTTCGTCGAGGTCTGGTCGCGGTTGCCCGGCTGGCGCTGGGCGGCGCGGGCCGCCTCGCTGCCCGGCGCGTTGACGATTCTGGAACTGGCTTACCGCATGTTCCTGCCGGTCCGGCCGTTCATCTCCCGGCTCGTTGGCCGGACGCGGCGCAGCGAGCCCGGCGACGGCGGAACCAGGCGTCCGTGACCGGATCACGTCGAGCCGGGGCCGCAACGGAAGGCCGGATCGACCTCGCGTCGTTCGACGGCGATGGCGTGGCGGTGGTTTTCGGCGCCGGCGGCGGTATCGGCGGGGCGCTGGTCGAAGCCATCCGCGCGGCCGGCCGGTTCGAGCACGTGGTGGCGCTCGGCCGCGGCACGTCGCCATCGATCGATCTGCTGGACGAGGCCAGTCTCGAAAAGGCGTCGGCGTTTGCCGCCGGCAAGGGCGACCTGCGCCTCGTGATCGATGCGACCGGCTTTCTCCACGATCGGCACCAGGGGCCGGAGAAGAGCTGGCGGCAACTCGATCCGGTCAAGTTGGCCCGGTCCTTCGCGTTGAACGCGATCGGACCGGCGCTGATCATGAAGCACGCGCTGCCGCGGCTGCCGCGATCGGGCAAGGCGGTCTTCGCGACGCTGTCGGCGAGGGTCGGCAGCATCGGCGACAATCGCCTCGGCGGCTGGTACGGCTACCGGGCGTCCAAGGCGGCGCTCAACCAGCTCGTGCGGACCGCGGCGGTCGAGTTGGCCCGCCGGTCGCCCAACGCGCTTTGCGTCGCCTTGCATCCCGGCACGGTCGCCACGCTCCTCTCCACGCCGTTCGCGGCGGTCGGGCTGGAAGTCCATCCGCCGGCCGACGCCGCCCGCCATCTGCTGACGGTCGTCGATCGGCTGGCGGCGGACGCGAGCGGGGGATTCTTCGACTGGCGCGGCCAACCCGTGCCCTGGTGACGGCATGGCCCGGATGCGTCGCAAGTCGGAGCTACCGAGAAGGACATGTGCCGTTTGCGCCCGGCCCTTCGCCTGGCGCAAGAAGTGGGCGCGCGACTGGGAGACCGTGAAGTACTGTTCCGTGCGCTGTCGCACCGCGCCGGCTCGATCCGGCACCAGGCCGAGCGCGACATCGTCGCCGGACTGAAAATGACCCTCGGCGACCGGCGCAGCCCGCCGCAAGACTCCGTTGCGCGGACCACACGAGAAACCACGATCTGGAAGAAGGTCGTCGCCGACGCCGGCATCCGGCTGGAGTGAGGTGGGTATGGGGAGGGGGCGTGGCAGCTCACGCATTCTTTTGCTGCCTTCCCACCCCCTGGGGGGCAGGGGACTCGAGAGGGGGTGCTTGAAGCTGGCGCCCTCCCTCACCCCACCGGCGGCACGTCGAGCCGGACGGCGATGCCTTCCAGGCCGGGCGCCGAGGCCGGATAGCGTTGCATCACCAGCGGATCGTGGCCGGGGACGATGTGCTGCGGCGATTCCGCCAGCGCGCGCAGCGTGTCGTAGCCTTCGAGCATCTCGCCGAGATGGAAGGCGGTCGGGAACAGGCGGCCGGTTTCCATGTGTTCGTAGTAGTGGCTGGTGTCGGACGCCAGCACGACCCAGCCGCGCGCCGTCGCCACCCGCACGCACTGCATGCCCGCGGTGTGGCCGCCGATGTGATGCACGCTGACGCCGGGCGCCAGCTCGGCGGTGCCGGCGTGGAACGTCACGCGCTTCTTGTAGACCAGCTTCACGATGCCGACGACGTCGTCGACCTCGTAGCCGTGCGCGAAGCGGTCGTGGCGCATGTGGCGGCCGGTGGCGTAGCTCATCTCGGCGTCCTGGAGATGGAACCGCGCGGCGGGGAAATCGCCGAAGGTGCCGACATGGTCGTAGTGCATGTGGGTGACAATCACGTCGGGGACGGTCGCGGCCTCGACGCCGAGCAGCGCCAGCCCGTCGGCCGGCCGGCGCAGTAAGGTGCGCTTGCGCCTGGCCGCGACATCGGCGGCGAAGCCGGTGTCGACCACGAAGACGCGGGCCTCGTTGCGGATCAGCCAGACGTAGTAGTCCATCGGCATCGGTCCGTCGTGCGGATCGCCGCCGATGAAATGGTCGCGCCGCACCGCGTCGCGCGTGGCGTAGCGGATGGCGTGGATTTCGTAGGTTTCGGGGGGCATGGATAGTGCTTTCGGGGTGAGTTCAAGCCGCCCGCGACACCCGCTCGACCTTGATCCGGCCGGCACCCTTCAGCGCCCGCGCGAAGTCCCACGCCGCCTGGAGTCGGAACCATGTCTCGGCACCGCCGCCGAACGCCTTGTCGAGACGGATCGCCATTTCCGCCGACACGCCGGCGTGGCCGTTGAGGATTTCCGAGAGGTGCTTGCGGCTGACGCCGAGCCGCGCCGCGGCATCGGTCACGCTGAGCCCGAGCGGTTCGAGGCAATCGTGGCGGATCGAGAGGCCGGGGTGGGGCGGATTCTTCATCGGCATGCGCTGGTCCTCTCAATGATAGTCGACGAGGTCGACGTCGTGGGCGTTGCCGCCCGCGATACGGAAGACGATGCGCCAGTTGCCGCTGACCGACACCGACCAGTGGCCCGCGCGGTCGCCCTTGAGCGGGTGCAGGCGGTAGCCCGGCAGATTCATGTGGCCGGGTTCCGTCGCCTCGTCGAGGCGGGCCAGTATGCGCTCGATCTTGCCGGCATGGTCGGCGCGCACCTTCCGCCGGTCCCCGTGCTCGAACAGGAGCCCGAGGCCCTTGTGGCGGAAGCCGACGATCATGGCGCGGTCCGTAACCGTTTCGGTGACGGATATAGCCTGTCACCCGAAAGGTGGCAAGCGCCGCCCTCTCACGCCGCCCGCACCAACCCCGTCGCGGCACCTTTGCCCCGCACCTCCGCCTCCTCGAACTCGGCCGCTGAAATGGCGCGGTCGAGGGCGGCGCGCAGGGCGCGGGCGGTTTCCAGCGTCAGCTCGACGGCGGCGCGGTTGCCGGCGTCGAGGCCGGTGTTCACGAAGTCGAGCGCGATCACGTCGCCCAGCGGCGCGTGGCGGGCGTGGTCGTAGGCGACCACGGCGTGCGAGAGCGGGAACCAGTCCTCGCCGCGCTTGGCCATGCCTTCGGCGCGCGCGATCTCGACGATCGAGGTACACATGGTGGCGCCCTCACGCCGCCAGATGCTTGCCGAGGAAGGCGAACACCTTGCTCCAGCCATCCATCGCCTGCTCGGGGCGGTAGAGCGGCCGGTGCCAGTAGAAGAAGCCGTGGCCCGCGCCGTCGTAGCGATGGAACTCGTGGTTCTTGCCGTGCTTCTTCAGTTCGGCCTCGTGCTGGTCGACCTGCTCGGGGCTGGGGGCGCGGTCGTCGTTGCCGAACAGGCCGAGCAGCGGGCAGGCGAGATCCTTCGTCATGTCGATGGGCGCCACCGGCGTCTTCGCGTTGAGCTCGTCCTTGCCCATCACGACCCTGCCGCCCCACAGGTCGACGCAGGCATCGACGTCCTTCTTCTGGCTGGCATAGATGACCGCGTGCCGGCCACCCGAGCAGGAGCCGAACAGGCCGACCTTGCCGTTGTGGCCGGCTTGCGCGCGCATCCATTGCACGGCCGCGGCCGTGTCGCCGACCATCTGCGCGTCGGCGATGCCGCCATTGGCGCGCACCTTGGCGGCGACGTCGTCGGGATTGCCCTGGCCCTCGCGCTCGTAAAGATTGGCGCAGATCGCGATGTAGCCGTGATGGGCGAAGCGGCGCGTCGTCTCGATGTAGAGCTCGCTCCAGCCCGGCAGATGATGGATCAGCACCACGCCGGGGAACGGGCCGGGGCCGGCGGGCCTCGCCACGTAGGCGGTGATCGGGGTGCCCTTGTCGCCGGTCAGGGTCACGTTCTCGCAGGTCATGGCGCGGTAGAACGACATCGATCTTCCTCCGTGGGGCTCGGTCCTGCGACGAGCCTAGCATACCGCGCGAAGCGTGCGACTCCGCCGCGCGCGTGCCGGCCGTTCCCGGTGCGGGGAGCCGATTCCCTGTGCGGCCGTGTCGCACTAGAATGCCGGCATGAAGCCTTGGGCTGGAAACCGGCGTCCGGACTTCCCACATGGGAGGCCGGGCGCGGTGGTGGCCGGGCGGGCAGGGACTGGATATCGATGGACGGCATGGACTTCAGGGACCACGCGTTTCCGATGCGTCTGACCGGCGAGCCGCCGAAGCGCGACGGCGGCGGGCGGCCGCCCAACGAGGACGATCCCGACCGCGACGGCGGCACGGGGACGGCGACGCTGGAGCGGACGAAGACGAAAAAGCCGGCGATGTACAAGGTGCTGCTGCTCAACGACGACTACACGCCGATGGAGTTCGTGGTCCACGTGCTGGAGAAGTTTTTCTCCAAGGGCCGCGAGGAGGCGATGCGGATCATGCTGCACGTCCACCAGAAGGGCGTGGGGATCTGCGGCGTCTTCACCTACGAAGTGGCCGAAACCAAAGTGATGCAAACGATGGACCTGGCGCGCAAGAACCAGCATCCTCTGCAGTGCACGCTCGAAAAAGAGTAGGCGCGCCCCCCGCGTCGCGAGGAGTTTTCCGATGTTGTCCAAGACTCTCGAACATACCCTTCGCCAGGCCCTGACGCTCGCCACCGAGCGCAAGCACGAATACGCGACGCTCGAGCATCTGTTGCTGGCGCTGACCGAGGATGCCGACGCCATCGCGGTGCTCAAGGCCTGTTCGGTCGACATCGACCGGCTGCGCCGCGAGCTGGGCACCTACGTCGACGTCGAGCTGCGCGGCCTGGTGACAGACAGCGTCGGCGAGCCGCAGCCGACGGCGGGCTTCCAGCGCGTCGTGCAGCGCGCCGCCATCCACGTGCAGTCGTCGGGCCGCGACGAGGTGACCGGCGCCAACGTGCTGGTGGCGATCTTCTCCGAGCGCGAGAGCCACGCCGTCCATTACCTGCAGGAGCAGGGCATGACGCGGTTCGACGCGGTCAATTTCATGAGCCACGGCGTGGCCAAGGCGGCCGGCAAGTCCGAACCGCGGCGGGTGCGTGGTGCCGCGGAAGAGTCGGCCGGTCGCGAGGAGAAGGGCGCCAAGTCGGGCGAGGAGGCGTTGTCGGCCTATTGCGTCGATCTCAACCAGAAGGCCCGCGACGGCAAGGTCGATCCGCTGATCGGCCGCGAGCTGGAGGTTGAGCGCACGATCCAGATTCTCTGCCGCCGCACCAAGAACAACCCGCTCTATGTCGGCGATCCCGGCGTCGGCAAGACCGCCATCGCCGAGGGCCTGGCGCGGCGCATCGTCGAGGGCGAGGTGCCCGACGTGCTGAAGGGCTGCGTCATCTACTCGCTCGACATGGGCGCGCTGCTGGCCGGCACGCGTTACCGCGGCGACTTCGAGGAGCGGCTGAAGGCGGTGCTGTCGGAGCTCAAGGGCAAGCCGGGCTCGGTGCTGTTCATCGACGAGATCCACACCGTGATCGGGGCCGGCGCCACGTCGGGGGGCTCGATGGACGCCTCGAACCTGTTGAAGCCCAGCCTCGCCAGCGGCGACATCCGCTGCATGGGCTCGACCACCTACAAGGAATACCGCAGCCACTTCGAGAAGGACCGCGCGCTGGTCCGCCGCTTCCAGAAGATCGACGTGCCGGAGCCAACGCCGGCCGACGCGGTCAAGATCATGCAGGGGCTGAAGCCGGTCTACGAGGCGCACCACCACGTCACCTACACCGACGAGGCCGTCCAGGCCGCGGTGGACCTCTCGGCCCGCTACATCAACGACCGCAAGCTGCCCGACAAGGCGATCGACGTGATCGACGAGGTGGGTGCGGCCCAGATGCTGCGGCCCGCGGGCCAGCGCAAGACCGTGATCGACGTCGCCGACATCGAGGAGATCGTCGCCAAGATCGCGCGCATCCCCCCCAAGAGCGTCTCCAAGGACGACACCGAGGTGCTGCGCAACATGGAGCGCGATCTCAAGAACGTCGTGTTCGGCCAGGAGTCGGCGGTGGCGCAACTGACCGCCGCCATCAAGCTGGCGCGGGCGGGATTGCGCGCGCCCGAGAAGCCGATCGGCTGCTACCTGCTGGCCGGCCCAACCGGCGTCGGCAAGACCGAAGCCGCGAAGCAGCTCGCCAAGCTGATGGGCGTCGAGCTGATCCGCTTCGACATGTCGGAGTACATGGAGCGCCATACCGTCTCGCGCCTGATCGGCGCTCCGCCGGGCTATGTCGGGTTCGACCAGGGCGGGTTGCTGACCGACGCGATCAACCAGCATCCCCATTGCGTGCTGCTGCTCGACGAGATCGAGAAGGCGCATCCCGATCTGTTCAACATCCTGTTGCAGGTGATGGACCACGGCAAGCTGACCGACCACAACGGCCGCGCCGTCGACTTCCGCAACGTCGTGCTTTGCATGACCACCAACGCCGGTGCCGCCGACATGGCCAAGGCGCCGATCGGTTTCGAGCGCGAGGTCCGCACCGACGAGGACAACGAGGCGATCACGCGGCTCTTCACGCCGGAGTTCCGCAACCGGCTCGACGCGACGATCAAGTTCGCCAGCCTCGCGCCCGAGACGATGGGCATGGTGGTCGACAAGTTCATCGCCGAACTCGAGGTCCAGCTGGCCGACCGCAAGATCATGATCGACCTGAGCGATGGCGCGCGCGCCTGGCTGGCCGAGAAGGGCTACGACAAGCTGTTCGGCGCCCGGCCGCTGGCGCGGCTGATCCAGGAGAACGTCAAGAAGCCGCTGGCCGACGAGATCCTGTTCGGCAAGCTCAAGAACGGCGGCGTCGTGCGGATCGGCGTCAGGGACGGCAAGCTCGATTTCGAGTTCCCGCCCAAAGCCGACACGCCGGCACCCTCGGAACCGGCGCTGGCGACGTAAGGCGGCGCGGCCGTGACGGACGAGCCATCGGCTCTCGTCGTGGTCGCGACGTTCGACGATGTCATGGAAGCGCACATCGCGCGCGGGTTGCTCGACGCCAACGGCATCCCGACCCTGCTGGCCGACCAGCACATTCTCGGCGTCCTGCCCTCGATCGCGGGCAGGGTCGGCGGCGTCAAGCTCCAGGTCCGCGCCCGCGACGCCGCGCTCGCCACGGAGTTGCTGGAGAATCCCGTCGACGCCGACGCGGAGATGGACTGGAGCGAGACCGACTGGTGAGGGTTGGAACCTCGCGCGCGTCGGCGCGCGGTGGGTTCGGATCGACCGGAGCGATGCGCTACGTCGCGGCTGTCGCGGCGTGCGGCAGGATCAGGCGCACGTCGCGCATCGCCTGGGCGCGGGCGGCGCGCATGGCGTCCTCGTCGATGCGTTCGCGACTGTCGCCGGTGCCGGCCGCGGCGTTGACCACCACGCAGAGTGCCGCGTAGGGGATGCCGGCCTCGCGCGCGAGTGCGGCTTCCGGCATCAAGGTCATGCCGACCAGATCGCAACCGTCGCGCCGCAGGCGCACGATCTCGGCGGCGCTTTCGAGGCGCGGACCGTTGGTGCAGCCGTAGGTGCCGCCATCCAGCACCGCGACGGACGCGGCCTGGGCGGCATCGAGCAGACGGCGGCGCAATGCCGCGTCGAAGGGGTGCGTGAAGTCGACATGCACGACGGGATCGGGCGGGCCGTCCGAGAAGGTGGCGGCGCGTCCCGAGGTATAGTCGACGATCTGGTCGGGCACGACCAGCGTGCCGGTCGCGAACGCCTCGCCGATGCCGCCGACCGTGGCGATGGCGAGGATGCCGCGGACGCCGAGCAGGCCCAGGGCGGCGATGTTGGCGCGATAGTCGATGCGGTGCGGCGGCAGCGAATGAGCCTCGCCGTGGCGGGCGAGAAAGGCCACCGGCTGGCCACGCAGCCTGCCGACCGCGACCGGCGCCGATGGTTCGCCGTAACGGGTGACGAGCCGCTCGTGGCTCGCGATCTCCAGACCTTCCAGCGTCGCGAAGCCCGATCCGCCGATGATTCCCAGCACCGTTTTCCCTCCGCGTCGATGCCGCGCTGGTCATGTCCACGCGCGAGCCGATAGGATGATAGCCCCGCGCCCCACCGATGGTCACCCCGCCCGCCATGCCCGACGACAGCAGCGCCACCGTCTCGATCAGAATCGTCGACAGCATCGCCCGGGTCGACGCCGCGGCGTGGGACGCCTGCGCGCTCGCGCCCGAGGCGGCGGGCAATCCGTTCCTCTGCCACGCCTTCCTGAAGGCGCTGGAGGACAGCCGGTGCCTGGGCAAGCGCACCGGCTGGATGCCGCAGTATCTGGTGGCCGAGACGGGCGACGGCGCCGTGCAGGGCGTCGTGCCGATGTTCCTGAAGAGCCACTCCCAGGGCGAATACGTGTTCGACCATGGCTGGGCGCAGGCCTACGAGCGCGCCGGCGGCCAGTACTATCCCAAGCTCCAGGTGTCGGCGCCCTTCACGCCGGTGCCGGGCCCGCGCATCCTGACGCGGCCGGGTCCACTGTCTGGCCAAATCGCCGACGCGCTGATCGAGGCGATGATCGGGATCGCGAAGGACAACGGCATCTCCTCGGTCAACGTCACCTTCTGCGAGGAAGACCAGTGGGAACGTCTGGCGCGCCACGGCTTCCTCAAGCGCCAGCACTACCAGTTCTACTGGCACAACGACGGCTACCGGACCTTCGACGATTTCCTGGCGGCGCTCAGCTCGCGCAAACGCAAGACGATCCGCAAGGAGCGCCAGAAGGTCCAGCGGGTTGGCCTGACCTTGAGCCCGCTGACGGGGGCCGAGATCACGCCCGCGTACTGGGACGCCTTTTTCGCCTTCTACATGGACACCGCTGAACGCAAATGGGGCAGCCCCTATCTCAACCGCGACTTTTTCCATCTGCTCGGGGAGACGATGGCGGACCGGGTGGTGCTGATCGTGGCGGAAGCCGACGGCACGCCGGTCGGCGGGGCGCTCAATTTGCGCGGCGACGAGGCGCTCTATGGCCGCAACTGGGGCTGCGTGCAGACCCACGCATTCCTGCATTTCGAGGCGTGCTATTACCAGGCGATCGATTACGCCATCGCGCATGGACTGAAGCGGGTCGAAGCCGGCGCCCAGGGCGAGCACAAGATCCAGCGTGGCTACCTGCCGACGCGCACGCATTCCGCCCACTGGATCGGTGATCCGCGGTTCCGCTCGGCGGTCGACGATTATTTGCGGCGCGAGCGCGCCGGAGCGGAGCGCGACATGGAAGCGCTGGCGGCATTCTCGCCGTTCCGCAAGGCCGACGCGGAGGGGTGAACTTCCGTTCTGGAACCGGGGCGCCCATCCGCTTCCCGCGCGGTTCCGCCACGATCCGGCGGCGTCGACGCTTCCTTCGCGGCAGCGGGAAGAAAACAGCTTCCGGCCGGCGCCTCGAC
>CAMDVZ010000071.1 GCA_945878895.1 Caenispirillum bisanense
AAGCCCGTCATCTGATCGAGAATTTCTTCGCCCGCCTCAAGCAGTACAGGGCCATCGCCACCCGCTACGACAAGACCGCGCGCAACTATCTCGCCGCCGTCCACCTCGTCGCCGCACTCATTTGCCTCAATTGAGGACAGGCCCTAGGAGGACGACACGATGCCCGTTCGCGTCATTGGCATGATCGGGGTGGCGCCGCCGGCGGGCGAGGCCACCGTCCACATCATCAGGGGTGGGCTGTCGCCGGCCTACCTGAAGTCTTTCGCCCAGGCGCACGACGAGGCCGGTTTCGACCTCGCGCTGGTCGGATACACGTCCTCCTCGGCCGACGGCTTCCTGGTGTCGCAATACGCCGCCAGTCACACGAAACGGCTCGGCTTCCTGCTGGCCCACCGGCCGGGTTTCGTGGCGCCGACCCTGGCGGCACGCAAGTTCGCCACCCTGGACCACCTGATCGACGGACGGCTGGCGATCCATGTCATCACCGGCGCCAGCGACGCCGAACAGCACGGCGACGGCGACTTCGAACCCAAGGCGACGCGCTACCGTCGCTCGGGCGAGTACATCGAGGTCATGAAGCTGGCGTGGACCGCGCAACGACGGTTCGATTTCGAGGGCGAGTTCTACAAAATGCGCGGTGCCGCCTCCGACGTGCGGCCGCTGCAGCAGCCGCACCCCGAGCTGCTGTTCGGTGGCTCCTCCGAGGAGGCGCTGGAGATGGGCGCGAAGCATTGTCCGGTGTTCGCGATGTTCGGCGAGCCGCTGGCCGCCACGCGCGAACGCATCGCGTCGTTTCGGGCGCGGGCGGCGGCGCACGGCAACGTCGCGTCGTTCAACATGTCGTTCAGACCGATTATCGGCCGCACCGAGGGCGAGGCGTGGGACCGCGCGCGGCGCATCCTGGAATCGATCGGTGGCCAGACCAACCCGACCGGGTTTGGTGCATCGAAAAAGCCACTCGACCATTCCGCCACGCGCCTGCTGTCCTTCGCCGCCGCCGGCGACGTGCACGACGAGCGCCTCTGGATGCCGATCGCCGCGGCCACCGGTGCCGTTGGCAACACCTCGTGTCTGGTCGGCACCGCCGAGCAGGTGGCGCGCGCCCTGCTCGAATATTATCGCCTCGGCGTGCACTCGTTCCTGATGCGCGGCTTCGACCCGCTGCCCGACGCCATCGAGTTCGGCCGCGAGCTGATCCCGCGCCTCAAGGCGGGCGCGGCCGAGCTCGACCGCGCCGTCGCGGCCTGAACGCGATCTACCGAAGCGTCAACAAACCGTAGCGGCTCGCTGCCAGTTTCCCGGGCGACGCGCGCGACCCGCGCCGCGTCCATCCCGGAGAGCCCTGACGATGAGACTACGGATTTCCGCCCTGGCCGGCATTCTCGCCGCGGCCGCGTGCGCTGGCAGCGCCTGGGCGCAGACGAAGTTCCCGGCCGTGCTGGCGGGCCACGCCATCCTGCCGGCCGACACGCTGATCCCGCCGCCGGCCGACGCGCCGGCCGAGTTCCAGCTGTCGGGACGCTTCGCGGCGCCCGGCCCGCTGCGCGTCGACGCGCCGGAATCGGTGCCGGCATCGTCGTTCCTGTCGGACAAGGCCGCGCCGCGCCTCACCGGCGTCAAGCTGCCGCTGCGCGGCCAACCGGTGCAGGGCATGTCGGGCATCAAGAAGTTGCCCGACGGCACCTATCTGACGCTGACCGACAACGGCTTCGGCTCCAAGGCCAACTCGCCCGACGCGATGCTGATGTTCCACGTCATGAAGCCCGACTGGAAGACCGGCAAGGTCGAGCACGTGTCGACCACCTTTCTGCACGACCCCGACCGCAAGGTGCCGTTCCGGATCGTCACCGAGAACTCGGCGAAGCGCTATCTGACCGGCGCGGACCTCGACATCGAGTCGATCCAGCCGATCGGCGACTCACTGTGGTTCGGCGACGAGTTCGGTCCCTACCTGATCAAGACCGACAAGGCCGGCAAGGTGCTGGCGGTATTCGAGACGAAGATGGACGGCAAGGTCCTGCGCTCGCCCGACCACCACGCGGTCGCGACGCCGGCCATTCCAGGCGCGGTGAAGTTCGAGGTCCGCCGCAGCCGCGGCTACGAGGGCATGGCCGCCTCGCCCGACGGCAAGAAGCTCTACCCGCTGATGGAAGGTCCTCTGTGGTCCGAGGCGGCCAACGGCTGGGAGGCCAGGGACGGCAGGCAATATCTGCGCATCCTCGAGTTCGACGTCGAGAAGGGCGAGTTCACCGGCAAGACGTTCAAGTACATGCTGGAAACCGAGGGCCGCGCCATCGGCGACTTCAACATGATCGACGCCACGACCGGCCTGATCATCGAGCGCGACGATGGCGAGGGCGTCGCCGAACTCGCCTGCAAGGACGGACCGAAGCCCGATTGCTTCAACGTTCCGGCGAAGTTCAAGCGTATCTACAAGATCGACCTGTCGCAACTCGATGCCGACGGCTTCGTGAAGAAGATCGGCTACATCGACCTGATGGACATCGCCGATCCGGACAAGCTGGCGCGCGTCGGAGGCAAGGACGGCAAGTTCACCTTCCCGTTCGTCACGATCGAGGACGTCGACGTGGTCGACGCCGAGCACATCATCGTCGCCAACGACAACAACTATCCGGTGTCGTCCGGCCGCACGATCGGCCGCAACGACGACAACGAGTTCATCCTGCTGAAGGTGACCGACTTCCTGAAGGCGAAGTAGCCGGGCGCCGGGCGGCCTAACCGGCCGCCCGCATCGCCCGGGCGACCGCGAGGTTCGCCTCGCCGCCGCGTGCTTCCAGCGCCGACGCCGCGCCCAGCCGGTCGGCGTCGGTCCGGTTCTGGCCCATCTTGGATTTCGCCTCGATGCGGTCGATCGGCATCGTGAAGGCGACGATGCCCTTCATCATCGCCAGCGCCTTGCCCGGCGTCATCTTGTCGATGGTCCAGGGTTTCGGCAGGGCCGCCTCGAAATGCGCCGACAGACGCACCACGATATCGAGCGCGGCGTGGTCGTCGGCGACCGGAACCGGCCGGCCATAGACATGCACCGCCTGGTAGTTCCAGGTCGGCACCATGTCGTCGGACGCGTACCAGGTCGGCGAGATGTAGGCGTTCGGGCCAGCGAAGATCGCCAGCGCGGGCGTGGCCGACCCGAACAGCCGCCAGTGCTGGTTGGCGCGCGCCACGTGTCCGATCAGATGGCCATGCGGGGTACCGTCGGCGACATGCAGCATCGGCAAGTGGGTCGCGAAGGGCAGGCCATCGCCGTCCTCGCCGACCAGCGTGGCGAAGGGATTCGCGCGCATCGCGGCGTGGATGGTGGCGGCGTCCTTCGTCTCGAACTGGCTCGGCATGTACATGGTGGCACTCCCGGATCGGCGGCGGCTGTATGGCGCGCGCCGCCGATACGCGACAAGGCCGCAACCGCCATGCGGGACAAGATAATTGTGCCGCCGCGCCGAGCAGTTCTATTGTCCACCGGCAATCGCAAGGGGAGGCTTCCATGGGTGAAACGATCAAGCTGAAAGCGGCCGACGGGGTCGAGGTCGGCGGCTATCTGGCGACGCCGACAGGCACGCCCAAGGGCTACGTCATCGTCGTGATGGAGATTTTCGGCGTCAACAACCACATCCGCAACGTCACCGACAAGCTGGCGGCCGACGGCTACATGGCGCTGGCGCCGCAGTTCTTCGACCGTCTCGGACCGAAGATCGAACTGGGCTACTCGCCCGAAACGATCCAGGCCGGCTTCAAGCATGTCACGGCGCTGGGCTTCGACAAGGCGCTGGCCGACGTCGCCGCCGGCATCGCGGCGCTCAAGGCGCGCGGCGCGAAGAAGGTCGGCATCACCGGCTTCTGCTGGGGCGGCACGATCACCTGGCTGGCGGCCTGCCGGCTCGGCGTCGACGCGGCTGCCGGCTACTACGGCGGCGGCATCCACGCCAACCGCGCCGAGAAGCCGACCTGCCCGACCATGCTGCATTTCGGCGACAAGGACGCGCACATCCCGATGACCAGCGTCAACGAGGTGCGCGCCGCGCACCCCGGCGTGACGGTGTACGACTACCCGGCCGACCACGGCTTCCATTGCGACGAACGCGCCAGCTTCGACGCCGCGGCGTCGAAGCTGGCCTATGGCCGCACGCTGGAGTTCTTCGCCAAGAACCTCGGCTGACGTTTTGACCACGCAGCACGACGACACGCCACGCGCGGCCCGCAAGGATTTCGATCCGGCCGCGCGTGGCCCCCTCGCCGACATCCGCGTCGTCGACCTCTCGCGTCTGGTCGCCGGCAACCTGCTGACCTTGCAGCTGGCCGATTTCGGCGCCGAGGTGATCAAGATCGAGCCGCCCGAGGGCGACACGCTGCGCGGCTGGCGGGTCAAGGGAATCGAGACCGCCTGGAAGGTCTATTCCCGCAACAAACGCAGCGTCTGCCTCGACCTGCGCAGCGCCGAAGGCCGCGACATCGTCCGCAAGCTCGCCGCAGGCGCCCAGGTGCTGGTCGAGAGTTTCAAGCCCGGCGTGCTGGAAGACATGGGCCTCGGTCCCGCCGCGTTGCACGCGCTCAATCCGAAGCTGGTGATCGTGCGCATCTCCGGCTGGGGCCAGGACGGACCATTCCGCCACAAGCCCGGTTTCGGCACGCTGATCGAGGGCTATTCCGGATTCGCCGCGATGAACGGCTTCGGCGACCGCGAGCCGGTGCTGCCGCCGATGTACCTCGCCGACAGCATGGCTGCCCTGTACGGCTACGGCGCCGTCATGGTCGCGTTGCGCGCCGCCGAAGCACCCGGCGGCAAGGGCCAGTCCATCGACCTGCCGCTGTTCGATCCGCTGTTCTCGACCATGGGTCCGCAGGCCGCCAACTACCGGCTGACCGGCACCGTCAAGCCGCGCACCGGCAGTCGTTCCACTAACGCTGCACCACGCAACGTCTACCGCACCAGCGACGATGGCTGGGTGTGCCTGTCCGGCTCGACCCAGGGCATGGCCGAGCGGGTGCTGCGCGAGATCGGCCGGCCCGAGCTCAACGAGGATCCGCGCTTCCGCACCAACAACGACCGGGTGAAACACGCGGTCGAACTCGACGCCATCATCGGCGGCTTCGTGGCCGAGCGGACCCTGGCCGAAAACGTCGACTTCTTCGACAAGGCAGGCGTTACCATCGGACCGGTCAACGACGTCTCGCGCATCGTCGTCGATCCCTACATTCTCGCCCGCGAAGCGCTGGTCGAGACGCCCGACGCCGACATGGGCAGCCTGCCGACCCACAACATCGTGCCGCGGCTGGACGGCACGCCGGGCGCCTTCCGCAATGCCGCCCCGACGCTGGGTGCCGACAACGCGGCCCTGCTCGAACCACTGCTGGGCGCCGCCGAATTCGCCCGCCTGGTCGCGGCCGGAACCATCGCCGCCCCCAAGGGAAAGACATCGTCGTGACATCCGCTCCCGATGCGCCTGTCTGGCGCTCGCTGCTCTACGTGCCCGCCAACGTGGCGAAATTCGTCGACCGCGCCCACGAGCGCGGCGCCGACGCGGTCATTCTCGATCTCGAGGACAGCGTGCAGCCGGCCGACAAGGATGCCGCGCGCGCCGGGCTCGGCGCGGCGATGGCGAAGGTCAGTCGCGCCGGCGCCGACACGATCGTGCGCATCAACCGCCCCATCGGCATGGCGGTGCGCGACATCGAGGAAGCGGTGCGCCCCGGACTCAAGGGGCTCTTCATCACCAAGACCGAGGGCGCCGACCATCTGCGCATCCTCGACGAGCACGTGAGCGAGCTCGAACAGCGCCGCGGCATGCCGGTCGGCCACGTCCGGTTCGTCGGCATGATCGAACATCCGCGCGTTGTCGAGCGCGTCCACGAGACCGCGCGCGCAACGCCGCGACTGGCCGCCCTGACCTTGGGCGGCGAGGATTTTGCGCTGGAAATGGGCATGGTGCCGGCCGAGGAGGCGCTCGAGCTGCCCAAGCGGCTGGTGTCGTTCGCCGCCATCGGGGCTGGCCTGCAGATGTTCGGCATTCTCGGCACCGTGGCGGACTATGCCAACAAGGAAGCCAACCACCGCAGCGCCGAACGCGCCCGCCGGTTCGGTTTCACCGGCGCCACCTGCGTGCATCCGGGCCTCGTGGACATCCTCAACGCAGCCTTCACGCCGGGTGCCGAGGAAGTTGCCTACGCCCACAAGCTGATCGCCGCCGACCAGACCGCCGCCGCCGAGGGCCGTGGCTCCTTCACGGTCGACGGCAAGATGATCGACATTCCCGTGATCGACCGCGCCCGCCGCCTGATCGTCCGCCACGAGGCCGTGCAGCGCCGTCTCGCCGGCCGGGCCTGAGTGCCCCCGCCCGACCGGATCGTCGCGTTCCTGATCGCCATCGCGATCATGGAACTGACGCCGGGCCCCAACATGGGCTATCTCGCCGCTACCTCGTTGTCGGCAGGCTGGCGCAAGGCGCTGCTGTTCACGCTCGGTGCCGCACTGGCCTTCGCCGTCGCGCTGGGTCTGGCGCTGCTGGCGTCCGCGACGCTGAACCGATACGCCCACGTCGGCGGCCACTTCCTGAACGCGGTCGGCGCCGCCTATTTCCTGTGGCTGGCGATCGACGCCTGGCGCCAAAGCACCGCGGCCGTGGCCGGCGACGCGGGTGGTCCGGGATCGGCCTGGTCCTTCGCGGCACGGGGGTTCGTCGCCAACATCGTCAGCCCGAAGACGTGGATATTCTACATCGTCGTCGTACCGGCCTTCGCTGGCCCCGCCGCCTCGTCCGGCCAACTCGCGCTCTACGGCGGAACCCACGTGGTCTTCAGCGCGCTCGTCCATGTCGCCATCGTGTCGGTCGCCAGACTGGCGGCTCCGCTGTTCGACGGACGACCGGGGCGGTCGGGACTTCTCAACCGTCTGTTCGCGGTCGGTCTCGCGCTGCTGGCGGGGTGGCTCGGCCTCGCCGCGCTCGACCTCGCGCCCTGACGCCTCCGGGCGGGATGACCGTCACGAAAAAGGCCGCCCATCGGGGCGGCCTTCGTCTTGTCGGCGGTCGGGGTCGCGATCAGTGGACGCCGGCCCAGACCTTGCGCTTCACCGCGTACATCAGGCCCGCGAGGATCAGCATGAAGATGATGACCTTCACGCCGGTGTTCTTGCGCTCTTCCATCTTGGGCTCCGACGCCCAGGCGAGGAACGACACGAGGTCCTTGGACAGCTGCGGCAGATCGTTCTTCGTTCCGTCGACATAGGTCACGTCGCCGTCGCGCAGCGGCTGCGGCATCGCGATCTGCATGCCCGGGAAGTGCGTGTTGAAGTTCCTGCCGGTGGCCATGGCGAAGGTTGCCTTGGCATCGCCGGTCGCCTTCTTCGCGTATCCGTCCATGATGGCGCGATCGGCGGCCGAGGCCTTGGCCATGTCGTCGTAGCCCTGCATCAGCGAATAGACGTAGCGGGCGCCGTCGACGCGGGCCTTGACGATCAGGCTGAGGTCCGGCGGGCTGGCCCCGTTGTTGGCGGCGCGCGCCGCGGCCTCGTTCGCGAACGGGCTCCTGAACCGGTCCGACGGGCGGCCGGGGCGCTCGACCTTCGCGCCCTTGTCGTCGATGTCGTCGACCATGACGTCGGCGGCGATCGCCTTGACGGCCGCCTCGCTCAACCCGATGTCGCGCAGATTGCGGTACGACAGCAGCGACATCGAGTGACAGGCCGCGCACTTCTCCTTGTAGACTTGGAAGCCGCGCTGCACGGCGGCGTAGTCGTAGGTGCCCAGCGGCCCCTCGAACTTGAAGTGCGTATCGAGCAGCTTGAAACCGCCGCCGCCGGCCGCCAGCGCGGGACCGGCGAGGAACGCGAGCGTGAGCGCGCCGCGGGTCAGGATCTTGCGCATCGCCGGGCCCCTCACTTCCTGGCTCCGCCGAGCACGGACTCGGCGATACTGTTGGGCAGCGGCAGCGGCCGTTCGATCTTGCCAAGCACGGGCAGGATGACGAGGAAGTGGGCGAAGTAATAAAGCGTCGCGACACGGCTGAGCGGGATGAAGTATCCCTCGGGCGGGTTGGCGCCGCAGTAGCCGAGAACGAAGCAATCCACCACCAGCAGCCAGAAGAACCACTTGTAGATCGGCCGGAAACGGGCCGAGCGCACGCGGGCGGTGTCGAGCCAGGGCAGGACAAACAGCACCAGGATCGCGCCGAACATCGCCAGTACGCCGCCGAGCTTGTCGGGCACGGCGCGCAGGATCGCGTAGAACGGCAGGAAGTACCATTCCGGCACGATGTGCGGGGGCGTCACCAGCCGGTCGGCCTTGACGTAGTTTTCGGGCTCGCCGAAGAAGTCGGGCGCGAAGAAAACGAAGGCCAGATAGACCAGCAGGAACGCCACGACCGCGAAGCCGTCCTTGGTCACGTAGTAGGGGCTGAAGGGCAGCGTGTCCTGCGGTCCCTTGGGATCGATGCCGATGGGGTTGTTGGAGCCTGCCACGTGCATGGCCGTCACGTGCAACACTACCACGCCGACGATCACGAAGGGCAGCAGGTAGTGCAGCGAAAAGAAGCGGTTGAGCGTCGGGTTGTCGACCGAGAAGCCGCCCCACAGCAGCGTGACGATCGGATCGCCGATAACCGGCAGGGCCGAGAACAGGTTAGTGATGACGGTGGCGCCCCAGAAGCTCATCTGGCCCCACGGCAGCACGTAGCCCATGAAGGCGGTCGCCATCATCAGCAGCAGGATGACGACGCCCAGTATCCACAGCAGCTCGCGCGGGTTCTTGTAGGACCCGTAGTAGAGGCCGCGGAAAATGTGGATGAAGACGGCGATGAAGAAGAACGACGCGCCGTTCACGTGCAGGTAGCGCAGCAGCCAGCCGTAGTTGACGTCGCGCATGATGCGTTCGACCGAGTCGAACGCGAAGTCGACATGCGGCGTATAGTTCATCGCCAGCACGATGCCGGTGACGATCATGGTGATCAGCATCACCATGGCGATGCCGCCGAAGCTCCACCAGTAATTGAAGTTACGCGGCGTCGGAAACACGCCGTACTCGTGGTGCATGAAGGTGAAGATCGGCAGACGCCGATCGATCCACTTCACGATCGGGTTGGTGAACGCCGGGGCGCCCTGCGACGAAGACATGATCTCGTTTCCCCTCAGCCGATCTTCAGGCCGGTGCCGTTATTGACGAACTCGTAGGGCGGCACCTCCAGATTCTTCGGCGCCGGTCCCTTCCGGATCCGCCCGGACGTGTCGTAGTGCGAGCCGTGGCAGGGGCAGAACCAGCCCTTGTAGTCGCCGCGGATTTCGCCGGTCGAGGAGCCCTGCGGAATGCAGCCGAGATGGGTGCAGACGCCGACCAGCACCAGCCACTCGTCCTTGCCGGCCTTGACGCGCTTGGCATCGTCGGCCGGGCTCCTGGCGTCGCCCGCGTCGGGCAGCGTCTTGAGATCGACCGCGCGCGCTTCCTTGATCTCCTCGGCCGTGCGGCGGCGCACGAACACCGGCTTGCCGCGCCACATCACCTTGATCGCCTGACCGACCTCGATGCCGGCCAGCGACACTTCGGTCGACGCCAGCGCCAGCGTGTCGGCGGCGGGATTGAGGCTGCTGATGAAGGGCCAGGCCGCCGAGGCGCCGCCGACGGCCGCGGTCGCGGCCGTCGCCACGAACAGGAAATCGCGACGCGACGCGTCGTGGTCGTGATCTGCCGTGGCCGATTTGTTAGATGTCGCCATCGAGACAATTCCCCAAGCCCGGGTGGCTCGCGTCCACCCCCGAAAACGGGCCACAATGAAGCGGAAAGCCCAAGCCCGTTCAAGGGTTTATCGCCCACCGCGCGCTCGCGTCGCGCCTTGTGCGGCAGGATGACGCACGAACTCGCCGGCAACGCGCCCAAGCGTGCTTCCGGCATGGCTGCCCACCCTATAGTAAGGACTCCGCCGGGGACGCCACGTCGCGCGTTGTCGCGCATGACTGCATCGCTCCGCCCGCGACACGGACCGCCGATGCGCCTCGCCCTGTTCCAGCCCGACATCGCCCAGAACACCGGCACCATCCTGCGGATGGCGGCCTGTTTCGCTGTCGCGGTCGAGATCGTCGAACCATGCGGTTTCCCCTTCGACGACCGCCGATTCCGGCGCGCCGGCATGGACTATGTCGACCACGCGCGGTTGCGCCGGCACACGTCGTGGAACGCTTTCCAGGCCGCGCGGGCCGACGGATCGGTCGCCGGACGGCTGGTTTTGCTGAGCACGGCCGCCGCCACGCCGCATGTCGACTTCGCGTTCCGGCCCGACGACATACTGATGCTGGGCCAGGAGAGCGCGGGCGCACCCGCCGAAATCCACGCCATCGCGGACGCCCGCGTTCGGATTCCCATGGCCGCGGGTTTGCGCTCGCTCAATGTCGCGGTGGCGGCCGCCGTGGTATTGGGCGAAGCCCTCCGACAGACCGGCTCCTTTCCAGCATCATGACCGATTCCCCCCCGACCATCGCCGCGCCCGACGAACGCCGCCCGGCCGCTAACCCCTCGCCGCTGGGCGCCGACATCGAGACCCGCAAGGCCGCCGCGCGCGGCTGGTTCGAAAGCCTGCGCGACCGCATCTGCGCCACCTTCGAGACCATCGAGGATGCGCTGACCGGTACGCACGCCGACCTGCCGCCGGGACGGTTCCAGCGCACGGCGTGGTCGCGCGCCGCCGACGGCGAGTCCGATCGCGGCGGCGGCGTCATGTCGGTCATGCGCGGCCGGGTGTTCGAGAAGGTCGGCGTCAACGTCTCGACGGTGTTCGGCGAGTTTTCGCCCGAATTCCGCAAGCAGATCCCAGGTGCCGACGCCGATCCGCGCTTCTGGGCCTCGGGCGTGTCGCTGGTGGCGCACATGCGCTCGCCGCTGGTGCCGGCCGTCCACATGAACACCCGTTTCATCGCGACGACGCGAGCGTGGTTCGGCGGCGGTGCCGATTTGACGCCCATGACGCCGCACGCGCCCGACACCGAAACCTTCCATGCCGCGCTGCGCGGCGCCTGCGACCGCGCCAACCCGGCCTACTATCCGCGCTACAAGGCGTGGTGCGACGACTACTTCTATTTGCCCCACCGGAACGAACCGCGCGGCGTCGGCGGCATCTTCTACGACTATCTCGATTCCGGCGACCGCGATGCCGACTTCGCCTTCACCCGGTCGGTTGGCGAGGCGTTCCACGACGCCTGGCCCGCCATCGTCCGCCGGCACATGGACCGGCCGTGGACGCCGGAGGACCGCGAGCACCAACTGAAGCGCCGCGGCCGCTACGTCGAATTCAACCTGCTGCACGACCGCGGGACCAAATTCGGCCTGATGACCGGTGGCAACGTCGAGGCGATCCTGATGTCGCTACCGCCGGAAGTGCGCTGGTAGACGGCTGTCCGGCGCGTCCACCGATATAGACTTTCGCCGGCAAGAAATGGCGCCGCCGCAACGGTTTTCCCTTCTCCCCCCGCATGGGAGGAGAAGGTGCCGAAGGGCGGATGAGGGGCTTCTCGGTGTTGCGACGACATCGTCGATCGTCGCGGAAACATGCCACCCGCGAGGCCGCCAAGCCCCTCGTCCGGCGCTACGCGCCACCTTCTCCCCGCCTCCGCGGGGAGAAGGGAGAGTCGTTGCGGCACAACGACTTTCCCCGGCGGTCGCGGCTGTCGGGATCGGCAGGGGCTCAGCCGTGCCGCGACAGCCAGGCGAAGGACGGTGGCAGGAGCAGCAGCGCCAGCGGCAGCAGTGCCCACGGCGATCCGTCGAGCACGGAATAGCGGTCGAGCGCGGTTTGCGGCAGTTCGCCGAACGTCAGGCGTCCGTAGAGCATGTCGAGCATCGCCGTGCTCGGCGCCCAGAGGCCGCCCGCGATCCAGCCGGCGGCGAGCGCCTGGGGGCCGCGCGTGTGGCGGGCGTGGATCAGGGCCAGCATCGCGGCGTAGGGAATTGGCAGCAGCGTCTTGTACCAGAGCGCGCCGACCGGTCCGATGGCGCCCGCGATCATCGTGTCGCCGATGGCGTGGTTGGCGACCAGCGCGATGGCCAGCGCCAGCCACAGCGCCAGCGCGAGACCGGGCCTGATCACGACGGCAGCGCCGCGACGCGCCGGCGCAGTTCCGCGAGGCACGCGGCGCGGTCGGGCGCGAAGTCCCGGTCGATCCACCATGCCTCGACGCCCGCGACCAGCGTGCCGACGACCGGCCCCGCCTTGATTCCGGCTGCCAGCGCGTCGCTGCCACGCACGGGCGGTTCGGGCGCCTTCCACGTGGCGGCGATAGAGAGCGCTCCGGCAAGCACCCGGTCGCCCGGCCTGGTGCCGGCGCGGGCGGCCTCGACCAGCAGGCGGTCGCGATAGAGCGCGTTGCCGAGCCGGTAGACATCGCGCCGCACGGCGGTGGGATCGCCGACGTCGAGCGGCGCGGCGGCGGTCAGCATCGTCTCCAGCCGCAGCGCCTGCTGGGTCGACAGTTTCAGCCGCTTGCCGATGGTGGTCGCGTCGGCGCCCGCCGGCAGGATGGTCGCCAGCCCGACCAACCCGTCGCGTTCCGGGCCGAGCGCGCGCAGATGGCGCAACGCGCCGGCGTCGGTGAACTCCGGCAGCCAGCGGTCCAGGGCGCCGATCGTCGCCATGGCGGTCACGGTGTCGGCCGGCTCCGGCGCGGCCAGCAGCTTCAGCAGTTCGTTGCGCACCCGCTCGGCCGACAATGCCGCCAGCCGACCGACGGCACGGCGGCAGGCCGCCATGCCCTCGGCGTCGAACGGCGGCTGGCCGTACCAGGCGTGGAAGCGGAAGAAACGCAACAGCCGCAACACGTCCTCGTCGAGCCGCGTGTCGGCATCCCCGACAAAGCGGACGCGGCCCGCCGCCAGATCGGCGCGGCCGTCGAAATAGTCCCACAGCCGGCCGTCCAGGTCCGCCGACATCGCGTTCATGGTAAAATCGCGCCGCTCGGCATCGACCCGCCAGTCGTCGGTGAAGGCCACCACCGCGTGCCGTCCGTCGGTTTCGACGTCTCGCCGCAGGGTGGTGATCTCGTAGGGCTTGTGGTTGGAAACCGCCGTCACCGTGCCGTGCTTGAGGCCGGTCGGCACCACTTTCAGCCCGGCCGCCGCGAGCGCGGGCATCACCAGATCGGGCGCGCGGTCGACCGCGATATCGATATCGTCGACGCCTCGGCCGATCAGCGCGTTGCGAACGCAGCCGCCGACGAAGCGCGCACCGATGCCGGCGGCCGCCATCGCGTCCATCACGCGGCGGGTTGCCGGATCGGTCATCCAGGGTGGCGGATCGAGATGCCCGTTGGGTTCCATGGCCGCGCTTGTAGGATAGACGGCGGGGCAACGCCACAGGCCGAACGGTCGGCTTGGTCGGCCGTCGGATCAGCCGCGCGGCGGCGCGAAGATGCCGCCGGGGCCGGCATGTCCGAAGTCGCCGGCGTAGAGGACGACCAGGCCCGCCAGCAACAGCGACAGGCCACAGATCGCCAGCCAGGTCAGCGGCAGATCCTGCCAGCGCGGCAGCGTGCCGGCGACCTTCTGCTCGCGCTTCATTGCCGCCAACCACGCCCACAGGAAGAACATGGCCGTCGGCAACAGGAGCAGCAACAGGGCCCCCAGCAGGATACGCATCGGCGATTCAGACCTTTCCAGCGAGGATGTAATAGAGATTGCGGATCATGCCCGCCGTCGCGCCCCACACGTAGCGTTCGCCATAGGGCATCGCGTAGTAGTGGCGTTCGCGGCCCTGGTAGGTGCGCGAATGGATGTGATGGTTGGCCGGATCGAGGAAGAACGCCAGCGGCACCTCGAAGATGTCGGCCACTTCGCGCGGATCGGCCGTCGTCGAGAATCCGGGCTTCACGAACCCGACCACCGGCGTGACGGCGTAGCCGGTGCGGGTGACGTAGACGTCGATCGGCGCCACCACCTCGACGAAGTCGCGATGGATGCCGACCTCCTCCTCGGTCTCGCGTAACGCAGTCGTGATCAGGTCGGAATCCTCGACCTGGTGCCTGCCACCGGGAAAGGCAATCTGCCCCGCGTGGCTCGGCATCGTCTCGGTGCGCTGGGTCAGCAGCACCGAAAATCCGCCGTCGCGCGCGACCAGCGGTACCAGAACCGCCGCCGCGCGCAGCGTTTCCGGGGGCGTATCGCGACCACTCAGGGCGAAATCGCTGTCGACCGGCAGCGGCGGAACGTCGCCGCCCGCCGCCAGCAATGCCTGTCTGGCGAGCAACCGACGCTCGATATCCGCGCGAATCATGCCTTGTGCCCGCCATATTGAAAGGGTGTCGTGACCCGTCCACCCGAGAACGCCATTTGAAACCCGCGCCCGGCTCTGCGATCTTCACGCCAAGCGGCGTGTCCCCGACGCGACGTCACGATACGAAACCCTCCGGAGCCATCCGTGCCCCCTGATTTGCCCCCGAACTTCCCCGGCGCCGCGCCAGAGCCCGTCGATGCCGAGGCCGTGCTGCGCGACATCGAGGCACTGGGCGAACGCCTGCGCCGGGTCCGCGAGAGCGTCGGCAAGGTCATATATGGTCAATCCGATGTCGTCGATCAAACGCTGATCGCGCTGCTGTCGGGCGGCCACCTGTTGCTGGTCGGCCTGCCCGGCCTCGCCAAGACCAAGCTTGTCGAGACGCTGGGCGTCGTGCTGGGACTCGATTCGCGGCGCGTGCAGTTCACCCCCGACCTGATGCCGGCCGATATTCTCGGCTCCGAGGTGCTGGAGGAGGACGAGAATGGTCGCCGCTCGTTCCGTTTCATCAACGGCCCGGTGTTCACCCAGCTGCTGATGGCCGACGAGATCAACCGCGCCAGCCCGCGCACCCAGTCGGCCCTGCTGCAATCGATGCAGGAATACCAGGTCTCGGTCGGTGGCCAGCGCCACGACCTGCCGCGCCCCTTCCACGTGCTGGCGACCCAGAATCCGCTCGAGCAGGAAGGCACCTATCCGCTGCCCGAAGCCCAGCTCGACCGGTTCCTGTTGCAGGTCGACGTCGGCTACCCCGACGAGGCGGCCGAGCGGCGGATGATGATCGTGACGACCGGCGCCAGCCAGCCGGCGCCCGAAAAGGTCCTGTCGGGCGACGAACTGGCGGCGGCCCAGACGCTGATCCGCCGCATTCCGATGGGCGACAAGGTCGTGGACGGCATCCTGCGCATGGTACGCGCCGGCCGGCCCGAGCTGACCGACATCGACGACGTCAAGAAGCGCGTCGCCTGGGGTCCCGGCCCGCGCGCCAGCCAGGCCCTGATGCTGGCCTGCCGCGCCCGGGCCGCCCTGCAGGGCCGTCTGGCGCCCTCGCTCGACGACGTCGCGGCGCTGGCCGGCCCGGCGCTGCGCCATCGCATGGCGATCA
>CAMDVZ010000072.1 GCA_945878895.1 Caenispirillum bisanense
TCTATCTGCCGCCGACCCGCTCGCGCCTGCTGCTGCGCGCCGCCCCCGCCGTCGAGCGGCTGGGCGAGCGCTGGCTCGGCCGACTGGGCGGCGTGGTGGTGGTCGAGGCCGCCAAGCAGCTCTATGCCGGCACCGCCGCACGCGATCCCGTCGCGCCGGCCGTTGTCGCCCGGCCGCGCCTGCGGGTGGCGTGGTCGCGCGAGGGTACCGCCGCGCGCGACTCGCTCGACCCGCCCGCGCCGACGGCGGTCTAGGCACGGCGCTTCCGGGGGGCGCCCGCGGCATGCTCGACGACCAGCCGGCGACCTCGATCGCGCGCGCGGCCGGCGGACGGCGGCGTCCACGAGCGGTCGCGGCGACGCAAAGAAAACGGGACAACGAGCACGATTGCCGTCACGCTGACGGCCGGGAAAATCGGGAGAACCTCACGATGTCGCATCGCGTGGCACTTGCCTTTGCCGTTTCCATTCTCGGTTTTTCGTGGGCCTTTGCGGCCTCGGCGCAAACCGCGGATCCCTACCCGGCGCGGCCGGTCGTCGTCGTCGTGCCGTTCCCGGCCGGCGGCAGCGCCGACCTCAACGCGCGCACCCTCGCCGAGCGGCTGAGCGCCGCGCTGGGACAGCCGTTCGTCGTCGAGAACAAGGCCGGGGCCGGCGGCAATGTCGGCACCGCCTTCGTCGCCCGGGCGCCGGCCGACGGCTACACGCTGCTGATGAGCAATTCCGGGGCGTTGACCGTCAACCCGCATCTGTTCGCCCAGGTTGGCTACGACCCGCTGAAGGACTTCGCGCCGATCATGCTCGCGGTGAAGATTTCCAACCTGCTGCTGGTCCACCCCGACCTTCCGGTGCGCACGTTGCCGGAGCTGATGGCCTACGTGAAGGCCAAACCCGGACTGTTCTATGGCCACAGCAGCGGCTCCAAGCAGCTTTCGGGCGAGGTGTTTCGCGTCAAGGCCGGCATCGACATGCCGCCGGTTGCCTACAAGGGCAGCGCGCCGATGATGGCGGATTTGCTGGCCGGCCATATCAAGGTGGGCTTCGACGAAGTGCTGACCGCGATGCCCTACATCCAGTCCGGCAAGCTCTTCCCGATCGCCACCACCGGCTCGGTGCGCTGGCCGACGCTGCCGAACGTGCCGCCGATCGCGGAGCTCGGCGGCGCTCTCGCGGGCTACGAGGTCAGCGGCTGGTTCGGGCTTCTCGCGCCGGCGGGAACTCCGCCGGCGATCGTCGACCGCCTGAGCGCGGCCCTCCGGAAGTCTTTTGCCGACAAGGAGTTCCGCCAGCGCATCTACGACAAGGGCTCCGAACCGATCGGCGGCAGCCCCGAGGAGTTCAAGGCCTTCATCGGCGCGGAGTACCACCGCTGGGGCGAGCTGATCCGCGCGGCCGGCATCAAGGCCGAATAGGAGACACCGATGAGCCTCGCCATCCAGACGGTGTCGCCGCATATCGGCGCCGAGGTCATCGGCGCGGACCTGAGTCGACCGGTGGGCGACAACCTGTTCCAGGAGCTCTATCGGGCCTGGGTCGATGCCGACGGGCTGCTCGTCATCCGCGACCAGGTCTTGCAACCCGAGCAGCAGATCGCGTTCAGCCGGCGGTTCGGCGAGCTCGCCTCGGCCAGCGAGAATCCGGTCATCGAGAAGTACTGCCTCCCCGGTCATCCGGAGATTTTCCGCGTCTCCAACAAGAAGAAGGACGGCGAGCCGCTCGGCCGCGAGGATGCCGGAACCTACTGGCATTCCGACGGCACCTGGCAGACCTTTCCCTCCAAGGCCTCGATCCTCTACGCCATCGAGGTTCCCAGGGTCGGCGGCAACACCATGTTCGCCGATCTCTACCAGGCCTGGGAGACGCTCTCGCCGACCATGAAACGCCTGCTCGACGGGCTGCAAGCCGTCCACGCCATGGCCAACGCGGGCGACACCAGCTACGGGCGCGAATTCGCCGGCAACAACGACATCATCGCGGCCAAAAGCGCCACCCATCCGCTGGTGATCACGCACCCCGACAGCGGCCGCAAGGCGCTATTCGTGAACCGGGGCTACACGGCGCGGATCGTCGGCATGACGCGGGCCGAAAGCGACGCGCTGCTCGGCTTCCTGTTGCAGCACTCGACGGCGCCGGAGCTGGTCTACCGCCACGGCTGGCGCCCGCGCGACCTCGTGATCTGGGATAATCGCTGCACCGCCCACTACGCCATCCCCGACTACAAGGCGGTCGGCGACCGCTACCTGCACCGCACGTCGGTCAAGGGCGACAGGGCGATGCAATGACGGAGCCATCCATGCCGCCGCGCACGCAGGCCATCCTGAGCCCGGACGAACTCGCCGCCTATCGGCGCGATGGCTACATCGTGCCGCGCCTGCGTCTGGAAGGCGACGATCTCGCCGGACTGCAGGCCGCGGTCTCGCATCTGGTCGAGGACAATCCCACCCTGCTCGACCAGTCGATCGTCGGGCCGCACGTGCCCGGCAGCGGCGTGCAGGGCGTCAAGGTCAGGTCGCCCGAATACTGGAAGCGCGCCGCCCTCAATCCGCGCATCCTCGACCTGGTCGAGCAGGTGATCGGCCCCGACATCGTCCTGTGGGGCACCACGCTGTTCTACAAGCGCGCGATCGGCGGACCGGAAACCGGCTGGCATCGCGACGGGCAGGTCTGGCCGATCAAGCCGCTTGCGACCACCAGCGTGTGGATCGCCGCCACCGAGAGCACCACCAGGAACGGTTGCCTGCGCGTGATTCCGGGCTCGCACGCCGCCGGGCGCATCGGCGAGCATGTCTTCGAGGACCGCAAGGACATGATTGTCCGCCGCAGCCTCGCCAGGTCGGAGTTCGACGAAAGCACCGCCGTCGATATCGAGCTGGAGCCGGGCCAGATGGTCATGTTCGACGTCTATACCGTGCACGGCGCCACCCATAACCGGGGTGCGGTTCCACGGGCGGGCTACGCGCTGCGTTTCATGCCCGCGACCAGCCATTTCGACCACGACGGCGCCGAACGCCGCGACGAGCCGGGCTATGCCCACGACACGCGCGCGCTACTGCTGGTTCGCGGCAAGGACAGCTGCGGCCTGAACGATTTCGCGCGCGGCCACGGCGCGCCGGGGTAAGCACGCCGGGTCGTGTCGGTTGTCCCGTGCTGGACCGCGTCGTCGCGGCGGCGTCGGGCGTTCAGTAGGCGGTCTCGAGCAGCAAAAGGGCCTCGGCGATCTGCTCCTCGCGCGAGCGGACGCCGGCATTGGCGTTGAAGTTCTTCACGGTGTCCGCGGCGATGCCCGGAAAATCCTCGCGGGGAACGTCGAGCTGGCGCAGGCTCGTCGGCATGCCGTTGCGCGCGTAGAGCTGCTCCAGGCGATCGGCCACCGCGAACGTCGCCTCGCGGGCGTCCATGCCGTCGCGCCAGACTTCGAGCGCTTCGGCGACGCGCCGCGCGGCGGGAAGGTCGACGGCTTCGGAGAGCCTGATCCGCGTGGCATGGACCACGGCCGTCGACTCGCCCTGCCCGATGCGGGGGTAGCGGATGTGGAGCGCGGTCGACACCGCGTAGCTGCCCGCGAAAGCCTTGCCCCGCAGCAGGCGGCGCATGGCGTCGTCCTCGGAGCGGTTCTGCAGGAAGGCCGCGCAGCAGAGATCGATCAGCAGCGAGGCATCGGCGGGCTCGGCGGGCAGCCGCAGGTAGGCGCGATAGGCCAGCCGGAAGGCCTGGTCGTCGTCGGCCGTGGCGAGCGGATTGGCGTCGATCTGGGCCATCGCGGCGACGACGCCCGCGAACACCGTGGTCGCGGTCGAGCGGATCACCCCGGGCGGCGTGGCGAGCAGGGCGTCCTCGTCGAAGAAGATCGAATGGGGCCGCGTCTTGGGGTCGAAATACTCCATGCGATGGTCGAGGTCGGGATTCTTCAAGGCCGTTCCCGCCCGGTTCATCGCGCTGGTCGGCGTGACCGGCACGTTGATGATCGGGGGCTTCTCCGCCGGCAGGCGCGGGCTATAGGCCGGCTTGCCGTCCGGATACTGGGTCATGATCTTGAATGGATCGGCCTGTTCGGCCATGAAGATCGCCACGCCGCGCGCGGCCATGATCACGCTGCCGCCGCCGACCGCGATCAGCAGATCGGCGCCGGCCGCCACCGCGGCCTCCTTGCCGGCGCGCACCGACAGGTAGGTCGAGTCGTTCTCCACGCCGTCGAACACGCCCGCGTAGAGGTCGCCCAGCGCCGCGGCGATGCGGCCGACGGTGTTGGTCTTCCGGTTGATCGAGGGCGAGCAGATCACGAAGGCGCGCTTCGCGCCGGCCCGGACGACGGCCTCCCCGAGGCTGTGCTCCAGGACCTGGCGACCGCTATGGAGACGCCACGGATAGCCCGCCGCCCTGAAATCGCTTCGACTCATTTTCTTCTCCGTCGTCCCGCGTCGCACGCCTGGTCGCGCGCTGTTCCGGCGCCAGCCTACGACAAGTCGGCGCCGAGGCGAATGCCGCGCGGATCGGCTCTGCCGGCGAGGCTCCGCGGACCGGTAACGATCCTTGCAGGTCGCGTCGAGCCGCATGCCGGCCTCGCCCGTCGCGATTCAGGCGGTCTGCCGTGCAATGCCGGCGGCTTGACGGTTCGTCCGCGGGGTCGGCACGCTGACCGCCCGGCCTCCGCGGAAAGGAAACGTCCCATGCGTGCTTCCCCGTTCGGCGCTATCCTGTTGACCGTCATGCTGGCGCTGTCCGGCGCTTCGTTGGCCCAAAAGCCGGGCGGTACGCTGCGCATCCAACTCGCCGAGACGCCGCCGAGTTCGTCGCCGCACGAGGAGATCACGGTCGGCGTCGTCGTGCCCTTCATGGCGGTTTTCAACAACCTCGTAATCTACGACCAGACGGTCGCGCGCAACACGTTCGAGAGCATCCGGCCCGAACTCGCGAGCGCGTGGAAGACCAGCGACGACGCCAGACGACTGACTTTCACGCTGCGCCAGGGTGTGAAGTGGCACGACGGCAAGCCCTTTACCGCCGCGGACGTGGTCTGCACGTTCGATCTCCTGCTGGAGAAGGGCGAGGCGCGGCTACGTCGCAATCCGCGCGGCATCTGGTACGAGAACGTCGAGCGCGTCGCTGCCGACGACGACTTCCACGTCACGTTCCATCTCAAGCGGCCGCAACCCTCGCTGCTGGCGCTACTGGCGGCGGGCTGGTCGGCGATCTACCCCTGCCACGTGCCGCCCGCCCAGATGCGGCGCCATCCGATCGGCACCGGTCCGTTCAGATTCGTCGAACTCAAGCACAATGAGCGCGTGCGGCTGGAGAAGAACCGCGACTACTGGAAGCCCGGCCTTCCGCATCTCGACGCCATCGAGTTCACGATCATCGCCGACCGGGCCACGCGCATGCTCGCCTTCACGTCCGGCCGCTTCGACATGACGTCCCCGACCGATGTCACCGTGCCGCTGCTGAAGGATATCCGTAAGCAATCGCCCGACGCGCGCTGCACACTGCGTCCGCTGGGCGCCAGCTACAACCTGATCATCAATCGCGACGTACCGCCCTTCAACGACGCGCGCGCGCGGACCGCGCTGGGCCTCGCGCTCGACCGTCAGGCCTTCGCCACCATCGTCAGCGAGGGCCAGGACGTTCTGGGCGGCTCGATGCTGCCGCCGCCGGCCGGCGTATGGGGCGTGGGGCCGGACGCGCTGAAGGATCTGCCGGGCTATGGCGATCCGGAAGCGGCGCGCGAGAAGGGCCGCGCCCTGATGCGGGAGGCCGGCTACGGGCCCGACAAGCGGTTGCGGATCAAGGTCAGCACGCGCAACGCCGCCTCCTATCGCGATCTGGCGACGATCCTCGTCGACCAGCTGCGTGCCATCTATATCGAGGGCGAAGTCGAGCCGATCGACGCGGCGATCTACTTCAATCGCCTCTACCAGAAGAGCTACGTGCTCGCGCTCAACGCGACCGGCAGCTCGGTCGACGATCCAGACCAGCACTACGCCGAGAATTACGGCTGCGGCGCGCCGCGCAATTTCAACGCCTATTGCAGTCCAGCGCTGACGGCGCTGATCGCGGCGCAGTCGCGCGAGGCCGACCCGGAAAAGCGCCGCGCCATCGTGCGCGACATCGAGCGCGCGCTGGCCGAGGATACCGTGCGCCCGATTATCGGCCACAGCGTCGCCGCCGCCTGCGCCCATCCGCAGGTCAAGGACCTGACCATCATGATCAACAGCATCTACAACGGTTGGCGCTTCGAGAGCGTCTGGCTCGACCGGTAGCGGCCGCGTTCGTGTCCCGCCCGCGGGACCGTTGGCTTGTCGGGCGGCCGATGCAGGCCCGTCCGCAAGACCAGACCGGGTTCGCGGCGATCGGCCTCGGCCATCGCACCGTGGCGATCGCGCCGGCGCTGGCCATCCGGTCGCCCCGGATCGGCGGCCAGACGTGGTTGACGCTCGATCCGCCGTTGCGCAACATCGCGGCTTGCGACGGCAAATGCCCGGAGGAGGCTCCGTGAAATCCATCGCTGCCGATCCGGCCAGTCTCCGCCCCGCGCCGCCGTGGACAATGTCGGAGTGGCTCAACGCCGACGCGCCGGTCACGCTGGAGTCGCTGCGCGGCCGGGTCGTGGTGGCGTTCGCCTTCCAGATGCTGTGTCCGGGCTGCATCCACGAGAGCATTCCGCAGGCGCGCCGGGTCCAGGAGACGTTCGGTGGCGGTGGCGTCGCGACCATCGGCCTGCACACCGTGTTCGAGCATCACGCGGCGATGCGACCGGTGTCGCTGCGCGCCTTCGCGCACGAGAACCGCCTGACCTTCCCGATCGGCGTCGACGCATACGACGGCGACGATCCCGCCCCGCTCACCATGAGCGCCTACCGCATGCAGGGCACCCCGACCCTGCTGCTGATCGACCGCCGCGGCCGGCTTCGCCGCCAGCGTTTCGGCCACGTGCCCGATCTGGCGCTGGGCGCCGAGATCATGGCGCTGATCGGCGAGGCGGGTTGAACGTCGGCGTCGCCCGCGAACTCCGCAAGCCGCGGTCGCGGCACAAGCGTGTTCCCACCGGCGTCACCCCACCGGCGGGGCGGCCATCCAGCGGTCGACCTCGCCACGCGGGCGGAGTCGGCCACCGGATGGCCGAATGCGTGCCAGACCTGTCGAACAACGGCGCGCCGACGGGCTCGCGAAGGACGCCTTCTCGGATGCCGACGCGGTTGGAGGAAACTCTACGCGGTGCCATCGACGGGACCGCTTGCGCGGGGTCCTGAAAAGGACCAGTGCCGGCCGACTTGTCGTCAATATTCTACAGAAGACTATTAACGTCAAGACTTGTGGCGACGATAATTATAGAAATATACATTCTTGCCTGAACGGCCATTCATGCCCGAAGTCGTCCGGGCGAGCGCGGCCGGCCCTCCCCCGGCATGGCGGGCCGGTCGCGCCCGGGTGACGTGCGGGCGTCGGTCGGAGGTGTCCGGACCAGCGGCCCACAGGGGTGGCGATTTTCCGGATGAACGGGTCGTCGCGCCGCGTCCTGGCCTTGAGAATCAAGGACTTGGCCGGGTGCCGCCGTCCGGTGGCTGGACGACGGCGGCCCGACCCCGACGGCTATTCCGCCGCTTGGCGCAACGGTCCGTCGCCGGGTTCGCGGTTGGTCGGCCGCCAGCGCAGCACCGGCTTGCGGGCCGCCAGCGTTTCGTCGAGCCGCCGCCGCGGTGCCAGCATCGGGGCGGCCTTGAAGTCGGCCGTCGCGGTGCCCGATTTCGCGCGCCGGGCGAGGTCGATCAGCGTGTCGCAGAATTTGTCGATCTCCTCCTTGCCCTGGGTCTCGGTCGGCTCGATCAGCAGGGCGCCATGCACCACCAGCGGAAAATACATGGTCATCGGGTGATAGCCCTCGTCGATCATCGCCTTGGCGAAATCGAGCGTGGTGATGCCGGTGTCCTTGAGGAAGGAATCGTCGAACAGGCACTCGTGCATGCAGGGTCCGTCGAACGCCGGGCTGAGGTCGTTTTTCAGCCGTGCCAGCACGTAGTTGGCGTTCAGCACCGCGTCCTCGGCGACCTGCCGCAGCCCGTCGGCGCCGTGGCTGAGAATGTAGGCCAAGGCTCTGGTAAACATGCCCATCTGGCCGTGGAAGGCTTTCATCCGGCCAAGTGGTGCCGCGTCGTCCACGATGCCCTTTTCGAGCAGATCCCAGCCGTTTTCGCCGCGCACGATCCAGGGCCTGGGCGCGAACCGCGCCAGCCGCTCCGACAACACCACCGGCCCCGCGCCCGGCCCGCCGCCGCCATGCGGGGTCGAGAAGGTCTTGTGCAGGTTGATGTGCATGCAGTCGACGCCGAGATCGCCCGGCCGCACCTTGCCGACGATGGCGTTGTAGTTCGCCCCGTCGCAGTAAAAATAACCGCCCGCAGCGTGCACCGCGTCGGCAACCTCGCGGATGTCGTTCTCGAACAGGCCGCAGGTGTTGGGGTTGGTCAGCATGATGGCCGCCACGTCGGGCCCCAGCGCCGCCTTGAGGGCCGCCACGTCGACCCGGCCACGCGAATCCGCGGGGATGCCCTTGACGACGAAGCCCAGCGCCGCGGCCGTCGCCGGATTGGTGCCGTGCGCGGATTCCGGCACCAGCACGGTCTTGCGATGCCCTTCGCCGCGCGCCTCGAGGGCCGCGGCGATCGCCATCATGCCGCACATCTCGCCATGGGCGCCCGCCGCCGGCGACATCGCCACCGCCGGCATGCCGGTCAGCGTTTTCAGCCAGTGCGCCAGCGTGTCGATCACCGCCAGCGCGCCCTGCACCGTCGAGACCGGCTGCAGCGGATGGATGTCGCCCAGACCGCTCAGCCGCGCGATCTTCTCGTTGAGCCTGGGGTTGTGCTTCATGGTGCAGGAACCCAGCGGATAGAGGCCGCTGTCGATGGCGAAATTCTTCTGCGACAGGCGCGTGTAGTGCTGCACCACCTGCGGTTCGGCGAGGCCGGGCAGGCCTATCTCGCCCTCGCGCCGCAACGCCCCCAGCCTGTCCTTCGCCGCCACCGGTTCGGGCAGATCGACGCCGCAGCGGCCGTGCTGGCCCATCTCGAAGATCAGCTTTTCTTCCAGCTGCAGACCCCGGTTGCCGGTGAAGGTGGCGGGCGCGGCGTCACCGTTGACGGCCGGCGCTCCGGCGCGGCCCTGCGAGCGATCGAGCGACTGGACCATCACAGAACTCCCTTCAGCGCTTCGAATGCCGGACCCATGCCGTGCTCCGTGGCGGTTTCCGTGACCGCCACCAGCAACAGATTATCGACCGAGGGGTCGTCCGGAATCAGCCGCGACACCGGCACGCCGGGCATGATGCGCTGGCTCGCCAGCAGCTCGATGATGGGCGCGGCCGGTTTGGGCAGCCGCAAGGTGAACTCGTTGAAGAACGTGTCGTTGACCAGCTCGACGCCGGGCAGCGCCGCCAGACGCTCGGCGAAGGCCGACGCGTTGGCGTGGTTCAGTTCCGCGAGGCGCCGGAAACCCGCCTCGCCCAGCAGGGTGAGATGGATCGTGAAGGCAAGCGCGCAGAGGCCGGCGTTTGTGCAGATGTTGCTGGTCGCCTTCTCGCGCCGGATGTGCTGCTCGCGGGTGCTGAGCGTGAGCACGAAACCGCGCTTGCCGTCGGCGTCGACCGTCTCGCCGACCAGCCGCCCCGGCATCTGGCGCACGAACTTGTCGCGCGTCGCGAACAGCCCGACATAGGGACCGCCGAAGCCGAGGCCAACGCCCAGCGACTGGCCCTCGCACACCACGATGTCGGCCCCCATGGCGCCGGGCGGCGTCACGAGGCCCAGCGACACGATTTCGGTCACGACCACGATCAGCAACGCACCTCTGGCGTGGCACGCCTCGGCGAGCGGCGTCAGATCGCGCACGTGGCCGAACAGCGAGGGGTTCTGCACCACGACGCAGGAGGTGTCCTTGTCGATCGACGCGATCAGGTCCTCGGTCCCCGCGACGTCGGGCGCACCCGCGATGGCGAAAAATCCCTGCCAGCGCGCCGTCGTCTCGATCACCGCCCGGTAGTGCGGATGCAGGCCGCCCGACAACACCGCCTTCGAACGCCGCGTGATCCGGTTGGCCATCAGCACGGCTTCGGAGGCACCCGTCGAGCCGTCGTACATCGAGGCGTTGGCGACATCCATGCCGGTCAGCAGCGCCACCTGGGTCTGGAACTCGAACAGGTATTGCAGCGTGCCCTGCGTGATCTCCGGCTGATAGGGCGTGTAGGAAGTCAGGAACTCGCCACGCTGGATCAGATGGTCGACGGCGGCCGGCACGTGGTGACGATAGGCGCCGGCGCCGAGGAACGAAGGCGTGTAGGCGGGCGACAGGTTGGCGCCGGCATAGGCGGAGAAAATGCGCTCGACCTCCAGCTCGCCCAGATGCATCGAGAGGTCCGGGATCGGACCCTCGCGGCGAGCCGCTTCGGGCACGTCGCGGAACAGCTCGTCGATCGATCGCACGCCGATGGTCGCCAGCATCTCGCGGCGGTCGGCGTCGGTGAGGGGCAGATAGCGCATGGCGTCGATGATCCGTTGCTAGCGATCAGGAAAGCGTGGCGACGAAAGCGTCGTAGGCGGCCTGGTCCATCAGCGCGTCCAGATCGGCCGTGTTCGACAGCCTGATCCGGAAGAACCACGCCTTGCCCATCGGATCGACGTTCACGTCGCCGGGCGACTCCGACAGTGCCGCGTTGACCTCGACGATCTCGCCCGACACCGGCGCGTAGATGTCGCTGGCGGCCTTCACCGACTCCACCACGGCGATCTCGCCGCCCTTGTCGACGGCGCGGCCGGTTTCGGGCAGCTCGACGAAAACCACGTCGCCCAGCTGCTGCTGGGCGTAGTCGCTGATGCCGACGGTACCGACGTCGCCCTCGACGCGAATCCATTCGTGCTGGTCGGAAAATTTCAGGATGGTCATGGGTTTCCTCGACGTGATCTTGAGCGTTGGGAAAGGGGCGACGGCGTCAGCCGCGCCAGTAGGTGTGCTTGACGAAGGGCATGGCGACGATCTCGGCCGGCACCGGCTTGCCGCGCACCATCATCTCCAGTTTCGTGCCGGCCGCGGCATGCGCGCGATCGACGTAACCCATCGCGATGGGGCCGCTGACCGAGGGGCCGAAGCCGCCGCTGGTCACCATGCCGACCTTCGTGCCCGAGGCATCGACGATGTCGCTGTTTTCGCGCGCGATGGTGCGCCCGTCGGGTCGCAATCCCACCCGGCGGCGCGGCGGGCCTTCGGCAATCTGTCGCTGCACGACCGCCGCGCCGGGAAAACCACCGGTCACGCGACGCTCCTTGCCGATGCTCCACAGAAGGCCCGCCTCGACCGGCGTCGTGGCGGTGTCGATATCGTGCCCATAGAGGCAAAGACCCGCCTCCAGCCGCAGCGAGTCGCGGGCGCCGAGCCCGATCGGCTTGACCTCCGCCATCGCCAGCAACGCGCGCGCGATCGGCTCGCAGGCGTCGCCGGGCGTCGATATCTCGAAGCCATCGCAGCCGGTGTAACCCGAACGGGTGACGTAGCAATCCGCGCCGTCTATCCTCGCGAAGGCCCCGGTCATGAAGGCGAGGCCGGCGACCGACGGCGCCAGCCGCGACAAAGCGCGCACGGCCAGTGGTCCCTGCAACGCCAGCAGGCCGCGCGCGAACATCGGTTCGATCTCGACCCGGTCCTGGAGGCGCGCCCGCAGATGCGCCAGATCGCCATCCTTGCAGGCGGCGTTGACTACCAGCAGCAGATGATCGCCGGTGCTGGTCACCATCAGGTCGTCGAGGATGCCGCCGGATTCGCTGGTTAACTGGGTGTAGCGCTGCTGGCCCGGCTTCAGACCGGCGATGTCGCCGGGCACCAGGGTTTCCAGCGCCGCGGCGGCCGACTGGCCGGCCTTCGCCGTCAGCCGGATCTGGCCCATGTGCGAGACGTCGAACAGGCCGGCACCGGCGCGCACGTGCTGGTGCTCGGCGAGGATGCCCGAAGGGAACTGCACCGGCATGTCATAGCCGGCGAAGGGCACCATCTTGCCACCAAGCGAGCGGTACAAAGCGTTCAGCGGCGTGTGGAGGGGCGGGGCAGACGCGGGAGAATCGGTCAACGGTCACCTCTGGACACGAGCAAACCCGGCGCCTTTCGGCACCGCGCAAGCCCCCTCTGTCTGGTGACCTGAAAGATTGGAAGAGCGCGCGCGAATGGGCGCGGCGCTCGACGTACCTCGTCGGTGGGCCGGCGACGAACGGATCGTCGACGGCCGCTTTCCAGAGTTCCATCCCCCCACGGTCCGTGATGCCTGAGAGTTTCCGGGGCGGTTGCTCCTTCGGCGACGGTCCTGCGCGTGGACCGCTCTCTCCCATGGGGTTCGTCTGGTCGGAGCGGACGTTAGCGACGAGGTCGCGGAAGAGCAACCCGAAGTCGGCGACATGTTGGTCGCGATGGTGGAAAAGCCGGTCGCACGGCTCGACGCAAGCCGTCCGCAGCGCCCGATTTCCCGCAGTCGCGATGCCAGCCGCGATGCATCGTGATCACAAACCGTCACTTTTCGTCTTTCCCGCCGCCGCCGGGAACAGTATTGTTGAGGAATGGGCAAAGCTGACGATACAAAAAAGCGGGTCGAGCGGGCGGCGTTGACGTTGTTCATGGCGCGCGGCGTGGCCGAAACCACGACCCGCGAGATCGCCATGGCGGCGTCGGTGGCCGAAGGCACGATCTATCGCTATTTTCCGAGCAAGGACGCGCTGGCGCTGGAGCTGTTCACGCGCCACCACGTGGCGCTGGCCGAGGCGTTGCTGCAGGCGCAGGCCGCGCACAAGAAGCTGCGCCAGAAGTGCGATGCCATCGTTCGCTGTTACTGCGTATGGGCCGACCGCGACTGGATCACCTTCGCCTACCATCTGCTGACCCAGCATCACTTCCTTGCCAGCCTTTCGGAAGACTTGCCCAACCCGGTCGACGTGGTCAGCGACGTGATCGCCCAGGCCATGGCGGCGGGCGAAATCCCGCGCCGCGACCTCCATGCGCTGACGGCGTCGGTGGTGGGTGTCGTGCTGCAGGCCGCGACCTTCAAGGTCTATGGCCGCATCAACGGCCCGTTGATCGACCAGGCGCCACTGTTTGCCGACTCCGCCTGGGCCATCCTGTCCGCCAAGCCATCCTGAATTTCGCGTGCGGCGGTTCGCCGCGCCGCGTCCAGCGATGTCACCGGGGCGGAATATCCGTCGTCAGCGGCGGCTGGCGCGGCGGTTGAAGTCGACTTCCTCGCGCGACAGCACCAGACCGACCGCGATCTGGTAGGCGGAGCCCGCGCCTGGCTGGGCGAGCGGGATACGCTGGCTCAGCTCTTCCTTGCTGACCAGGCGGGTGCGGTTGCCGGCGAAGCGGAAATCGGCGCTGAACACCTCGCGCGCGACGATCGCGTTGCCCGGCCCTACGATCGCCACGAAATAGTCGACCTTGACGGTCCGGTCGGGCGCGACCTTCGCCAGCGCCGGCCCTTCGGCCACCGCGATCTGGACCACGAGATCGACATCGACGCGGTCGCGACGGGACGCACAGACCAGCTGAACCTGGCCGATCTCGGCCTGCACCAGCATGTCGGTCGGATCGCGGCCGGGGCCGGGCCGGAAGCGGGTCAGCGCCGCGGCGTCCTGCACCCGCACGGATTTCGGGCAGCTCGCCGCGGCGGCGGCCTTTTCGGCGTCCGACTGACAGGCGCCGAGCATGCCCAGCGCGACGACACAGGCCAGCCACGACGAATTGCGCGACATCATCTGGAAACACCGGACTTGGGCGCCGGCGGGTTCGATGACCCGCGCGGCGCCGGGATCTGTCAGAGCGACTTGTGCGTACCGTCGCACAGCGGCGACTTCTTCGTCGATTTGCAGGCACACATGTAATGATCGCCCGTCTTCTCGGCGGTGTACTTCATCGGCGTCAGGCCGGTGCCCTTGTGGGTGCCGTCGCAGAAGGGCTGCTTCTTGCTGAGGCCGCAGGAACACCACCAGTAGTCCTTGCCCGCCTCGAGCGGGACCTTGATCGGGGCGTTGCCGGCGGAGACGGGGCTGGTCATCGATTTCTTCCTTCGGGCGGACGGCTTTGCTAGGGTCGCGCGTCGCGCGATGCTCCGGATTCTACGGGCGGCGCCGTCTCCGCACAAGGCAAGCCTCCACCCGACATGCCACCATCGCCGCCCAAGGCTCCGCTGACCATCCTGCTCGCCAGTCCGCGTGGCTTCTGCGCCGGCGTCGACCGGGCCATCCAGATCGTCGAGCGCGCGCTCGAGAAGTACGGACCGCCGGTCTATGTTCGCCACGAGATCGTCCACAACCGGTTCGTGGTCGAGGGCCTGGAGGCCAAGGGCGCCCGCTTCGTCGACGAGCTCGACGAGGTACCCGACGACCGGCCGGTCGTGTTCAGTGCCCATGGCGTGCCAAAATCCATTCCCGGCGAAGCCCGTCGCCGGAACCTGCTCCATGTCGACGCGACCTGTCCGCTGGTTTCCAAGGTCCACCGCGAAGCCGAACGCCACCACGAGTCGGGCCGGACCGTGTTGCTGATCGGCCATCGTGGCCATCCCGAAGTGGTCGGCACGATGGGCCAGTTGCCCGAGGGCGCGGTGATCCTTGTGGAGGACGTCGTCCAGGCGGGCACGGTCGCGGTGCCCGATCCGGAGCGGCTGGCCTTCGCGACGCAAACGACGTTGTCGGTCGACGACACCGCCGCCATCGTCGAGCTGCTGAAGCGCCGCTTTCCGGCCATGCAGGGACCGAAAATCGAGGACATCTGCTACGCCACCACCAACCGCCAGGCCGCCGTCAAGGCGATCGCGCCGCGTTGCGACGCGCTCGTCGTGATCGGAGCGCCCAATTCGTCGAACTCCATGCGGCTGGTGGAAGTCGCGCGCACCTATGGCTGTCCGAAGGCGACGCTGGTCCGCCGCGCCGACGAGCTGGACTGGAGCTGGCTCGACGGCGTGACGCGGCTGGGCATCACGGCGGGCGCCTCGGCGCCGGAGCTGCTGGTCGACGAGCTGATCGCGGCCTGCCGGGAGCGGTTCGACGTGACCATCGAGGAAGTGCGGGTGACCGAGGAAAACGTCGTGTTCAAGCTGCCGCGCTCGCTGGTCGCCTGACATGGCCGTCTACACCGAAGTCGACGACGACCAGCTCGCGGCCTTTCTCGCCGACTACGACATCGGCCAGCCGCGCGCCTGCAAGGGCATCGCCGAGGGCGTCGAGAATTCGAACTATCTGCTGACCACGACGGCCGGCACCTACAT
>CAMDVZ010000073.1 GCA_945878895.1 Caenispirillum bisanense
AAACAGACCCTGATCGAGGAAGTCGCCGCATGGGAGCACGAGCGCAATACCAACCACGCCAAGGCGAACTGGCAATTCACGACCCAAAACGCCCGCATCAAGCTCAAGCACCTCTACCCTTCAATCTGAACGAATCGGGCGACTAGCGCTCGTTGCCGAACAGCAGGCGGTAGGTGCCGATCGACGGCGGGGCGGCGACTCCGAACGGCTTCAGCGCGGCGGCCTTGAAGATGGCGTGCGCCGCCGCTGCCGTCGCGTCCGGGTCCATGCCTTCCAGCAGGATCGCCCATTCGATCTCCGTCGCCCGGGGATAGTCGGCGTTCTGGCCACGCGCGGGCGCGTTTGCGACGTCGAGATCGTTCATGCCCGCCGCGGCGCCCGACATGCCCGCGCGGGCGCTCGCGCGCGGCAAGGCGTCCTCGCGCAGCCAGGCCAGCAGGGCGGTCCGCTTCGCCGGATCGGGCACGAAGCGGACGCAACTCAACGCGCCGCCGCTGCCGTGCGTCTGGTCGGTCTGGATACGCAGCGTCAGCCGGTCGAAATGGGTGAAGCGCGCCATGACGCGCTGGCTCCACGGTGTCTGGTTGGCGAGCAACCGCAAATAGCCGGGAGTCGCCAGGTCGCCGACCTTCGAACATTCGTAGGTCGCGAAGTAGCGCGGCTTGCCCTCGACGGCCTTGTAGCGACGGGCGCGGCGGAACCCCGGCAGGTTCACCCGCTCGTCGATGTGCTCGCGATTGTACCACTCGTTGAAATCGCGCTCGTCGCGGTCGCGCACGTCGGTGACCGTGATCAGCATCCCCTTGCCGCGCAACGCCTTGCCAGCCTCCCGGCGCGTGTCCCCGAACCTAGTATAGAACATCCCCGGCATGCCGCCAGTCCGGTTAACGGTTTGCCCACCGGCGCGTATAGTCGACGGCGCGAGGAACGGCCGGGGGGAAAGACCATGAAGATAGTTCGCATCGAGGATCTGCACTGCGACGCGGGATGGCGCGACTTTTCGTTCCTCAAGATCACGACCGACGACGGTCTGGTCGGCTGGTCCGAATACAACGAAGGCTATGGCAGCGCCGGCCTCACCGCCGTCATCCGCCGCCTCGCCGCCGGCCTGGTCGGCCAGGACCCGCGTCCGATCGAACGCCACGTCACCACGCTCTACGCCATCACCCGCCAGGCGCCCGGTGGCCTGAACCAGCAGGCGATCGCGGCGATCGAGAACGCGCTGCTCGACGTCAAGGCCAAGGCGCTGGGCGTGCCGGTGTACGCGCTGTTCGGCGGACCGGTACGCGATCGGCTGCCGCTCTACTGGTCGCACTGCGGCAGCTACCGCTTCCGTCATGCCGACATCATGGGCGTCGATCCGGTGCGCTCGCTCGACGATCTGGTGAAGCTCGGTGCCCACGTGCGTTCGCGCGGCTTCAAGGGCCTGAAGACCAACATCTTCCGGTTCGATCTCGATCCGCCCAACATGCATCAGCCGGGGTTTGGCCGCACGCCGGGCGGCCCGGAGCTCAACGCCGACCATGCGTTGCTGGGCGCCATCGGCGACGAGCTGGCCGCGTTCCGCCAGGGTGCGGGACCCGCGATGGGCATCCATCTCGACCTCAATTTCAATTTCAAGACCGAGGGCTTCGTCAAGGTGGCGGGCGCCTGCGAGCCCTACGACCTGTTCTGGCTGGAAATCGACAGCTACGACCCCGAGGGTTTGCGGCTGATCCGCGACCGCGCCTCGATGCCGATCGCCTCCTGCGAGTCGTTGTTTGGACGACGCCAGTTCCGGCCCTTCTTCGAGAACCGCTCGATGGATGTCGCCATCATCGACGTGCCGTGGAACGGCCTCATCGAGTCGCTGAAGATCGCGGCGATGGCCGACGCCTACGAAATCAATTGCGCGCCGCACAATTTCTACGGCCACATGTCGACCCTGATGAGCGCCCACCTGTGCGCCGCGATGCCGAATTTCCGGGTGATGGAAATCGACATCGACGACGTGCCCTGGAAGGACGATCTCGTCACCCATCCGCCGGTGATCGAGAACGGCGATCTGATCGTGCCGACCAGGCCCGGCTGGGGCGCGGACGTCAACGAAGAGGCGGTCCGCGCCCACCCGCCGAAGAACCCGCACCCGTAAGGGCGTCAGCCGACCTCGGCGAGCCGACGGTAGTAGTAGGTCGTGTCGCACGGCGTGCCGTCGGGCATCAGGGCGTAACCCGGAATGACGCCCACCCGTTGCCAGCCAAGCCGGGCATAGAGGCGCGCCGCGTCGCTGTCGCTCACCGTGTCAAGCACCAGCAGCGTCTTGCCGCGACGGCGCGCTTCCGCTTCGGCGGCGCGCATCAACGCCGCCGCGATCCCCCGCCGGCGGCCGCGTCGATGGACCAGCATCTTGGCGATGTCGACGCGATGGGGCTGGTTCTCGGGCTGGCCGACCACGAGCTGGACCGTGCCGACGATGCCCTCCCCGTCGCGCGCGACCACCAGGACCCGGTCGCCGGCCTCGACACCGGCCGCGACACCGCGCCAGAAGGCGAGGGCCCTGCCGCGGTCGAGGGGCGCCATGAAGCTCACCGAAGCGCCGCCATGGACGCAGTCGATCAGCACGTCGGCCAGATCGTCGAGGGACGCGAGCGCCCCGGCGGCGGCAAGGATTTCGATCATGCCCGGTACTCAATACTGATCGGCGTCGATGCGATAGTCCGGGGATCGCATATTGACGGGGACCTGACGACCCACCATGTGGGCACCGCGGCTGGCGTTGGTCCCCGGCGCATGGAGGCTGTCCGATGCTCGACTCTCTGGCCGTGCTCGCGGCCGATCCGGCCGCCTGGGTAGCGCTGGTCACGCTCATCGCGCTGGAAGTCGTGCTGGGCATCGACAACCTGATCTTCATCTCCATTCTCACCAATAAGCTACCGCCGGCGCAGCGCGAACGTGCCCGCCGCATCGGCATCGCGCTGGCGCTGCTCATGCGACTGGGATTGCTGGGAACGCTGGCCATCATCGTGCGCCTGACCACGCCGGTCGTGACCGTCATGGGCCATGGCTTCTCGTGGCGCGACCTGATCCTGATCGCCGGTGGTCTGTTCCTGGTCTGGAAAGCGACCAAGGAAATCCACCACACGGTCGACCCCCGTCACGGCCCCGACCTGTTCGAGGGCAACGCACCCACGCTGGGCATGAGTGCCGCCATCGGCCAGATCCTTGTGCTGGATCTGGTGTTCTCGGTCGACAGCATCATCACAGCCGTCGGCATGACCCCCCACGTGCCGATCATGGTGATCGCGGTGGTGGTCACGGTCGTGGTGATGCTGGTCGCCGCGACGCCGCTGGCGCGCTTCATGGAGGGCAACCCGACGCTGGTCATGCTGGCGCTGGCGTTCCTGGTGATGATCGGCATGACGCTGATCGCCGAGGGCTTCGGCGCGCACATACCGAAGGGCTACATCTACGTCGCCATGGCCTTCTCGGTGTTCGTCGAGGCCCTCAACATGCTGGCGCGGCGCCGTCGCGCGCCGAAGGGCTAGCTTCGGCGCGTTCCGTCGCGCGGTCTATTCGGCCGCCTTCGCCTGCGTCTTCATCGGACCCATCAGGCCGGTCGGGTCGACCAGCTTGCCGTGCGCGATCATGTTGTGGGCGTGCGCGAGGTGATGCAGCGCGAAGGACGTCTGGATGGCGCCGCGGCGACCCTGGGCGTCCTGGGCGGCGTTGACGGCCTCCTTCACCAGCTTCAGCGCGAAGAGTGGTTTCAGCGCGATCTTGTCTGCCATCGCCATCGCCCTGTCGCGCAGCTCGGCGCGCGGAACGACGTGGTTCACCATGCCCAGCCGATGGGCCTCATTGGCGTCCATCCAGTCGGCCGTGAACAGCATCTCCTTGGCCTTGCGCACGCCGAGTTCCCACGGGTGCATGAAGAACTCCGCACCACCGACGCCCATCGCGACGGAATGGTCCATGAACATCGTGTCGTCGGCCGCGATCACGATGTCGCAAGGCCACATCAGCATCAGGCCACCGATGATGATCTTGCCGTGGACGGCGGCGATGGTCGGCTTGGGAATGTTGCGCCAGCGCTCGCAGAACCCGAGATAGATTTCCTTCTCGCGCGAGAACTGGGCTTCGATGCCGGGCCTGCCGAAGCCTGCCCAGGTGCCGACCGTGCGGTGCTCGCGCATGGCGCCGTGTCCGTCGGGTTCGCGCAGATCGTGGCCGGACGAGAAATGCGGCCCGTTGGCGCTGAGCACGATGACCTTCACGTCGTCGTCCTGGGCGGCGCGGTCGAAGGCGTCGTTGAGCGCGTAGAGGAACGCGGTGTCCTGGGCGTTGCGCGCCTCGACCCGGTTGAGAACGATGTGCGCCACGTGCGAGCGCGGGATCGAATAGAGGATCGTGTCGTCGTCGGCCATGGTGTCCTCCCGTGCGCGTGGTGGTGTCAACCGGCGTTGGGTTTGCCGAGATAGTCTCCGGTCGGCGAAGGCGACTCGCTCGATCCGGCCGTCGCTCCCGCGTCGATCGGCAGGATCACGCCGGTTACCCAGCGCGCGGCATCGCTTGCAAGATACAGCACGCCGTTGCCGACGTCCCAGCCGCTGCCTTCGACTTCCAGCAGCGAGCGCTTGCGACGCGCCTCGCGCTGGGCCGGCGTCATGCCGCGCGAAGAGACCATCGGGGTGTAAACCATGCCCGGCGCGATGCAGTTGACGCGGATGCCCTCGCGCCCGTGATGGGCCGCCATGGCGCGCGTCAGCTGCACGACCGCGCCCTTTGAGGTCGGATAGAGCAGACTCGGGTGGCCGCCGCGCAATCCCGCCACCGAGGCGATGTTGACGATGGAACCGCCGCCGGCCTTGCGCATCTCGGGAATGGCGAATTTCGCCATCGTCACCATCGAGGTGACGTTGATCCGCATGGCGTGGTCGAACGCCTCCAGATCGACATCGACGGCGTTGCCCACGGGACCGCCGACCCCGACATTGTTGACGAGAATGTCGACCCGGCCCCAGGCGTCGACCGCAGCCTTGACCGCCGCCTGCGCGTCGGCCGCGACGGTCACGTCGGCCTTCGCCACGAGGCAGGTCCCGCCTTCCTCGCGGATCATCGCCGCCGTCGCCTCGGCCCAGGCCGGCATCGCGTCGAGCAACAGCACTCTCGCGCCGGCACGCGCCATCAGGATCGAGGCGGCGCGGCCGTTGCCGATTCCGTCGGCCCGCGAGCCCGCGCCGGTGACGATAGCCACCTTGCCGTCGAGCCGGTCGTCGCGCGGTATCGCCATGTCGTCTGCCCCCCGGAAAATCCGGATGCGATCATAGGAGACCGGGCGGTCGCGGACGAGCCGCCCGGACCGGTCAGCGAAACGGGCGTGGCGCTACTGCGCGGGTTCGACCATCGCGATGGCGTCGATCTCGACTAGCAACACCGGCGAGGCGAGCGCCGCGACCTGGACGAGCGTGCTGGTCGGGAAATGGCCGGAAAAGAACTCCGCGCGGGCCTTCCAGACGCCGACATTGTCCTTGATGTCGGTGACGTAGATCGTGAGCTTGGCGACGTCGTCGATCTCGCCGCCGGCGGCCACGACCAGGTGCTTGATCTTGGCGAAGATCGCCTTCGACTGCGTGTAGGCGTCGGCACCGATCACGCCCTGGCCGTCGCCGGTGCGGGCGGTCATGCCCGACACGAACACGGTGTCGCCGACCCGCAGACAGTTGGACCAGCGTTCCGCGGGCGGCTCGGGCACTTCGGCACTGATGATCCGGATACGCTGGGGCATCGCTTGCTCCTCGGGCCGGCGTCGTGGCGGCGGGGCGCCGTCGCGTCCGGTGGCGACCCGATGATGCGCCGCTTCGGTGACGATGTCACGACGGCAGCGAGCCAATCGGGCGTCCTCTATGACCGTCCAAGCGAATGTTTCGGTTCTCCAGCCACGTTGTTGCGGCGCCATCCAAGCTCGTCAGTAGAAACTGGAAAGACCAAGAGGTATTCTGATTGCGGTAGGCGCTTTGGATTCAGTGAGGCAAGTCTTTGTAAAATTGTAGGCGGTCGGAATCCTCGATGCTTTCGTTGGCATCCACGACTTTCTTTAGTGAGACGGTCTTGGTTCCGCTGAAATTTGCAGGAAGCAGATCACGAATCCGAGCTTCAGGCCCATTGTAAACGATCTTTGCGAAACCGGCGTCAAAGGCAATATATAGGAAAAGTAGATAGTCAGATGTTCCCTTACCGGGAGTAAACGCGGGTCCTCTCTTTGCGTTGCCGGTAGCCTTAATTTGAACGGACCGGTGATCCCCAGTGTGGGCGTCGACGCCGCTTGTACGGGAACTGCACAGTTTCAGTCTGAAGGCGCTTGCCGCGATCGCTTCTCCGATGTCGCCAACGAGTTTGCCGTCGAGTGTGAACGTTAGGCCGGTCAAGGCGAAATGCTCTTTGAGTGCTTTGCTGGCGTTAAAGAGCTTGGTGACAGCTTCAGGCAGTTCTATTTGAAGCATAGTGGGTCCATCTGGGAATAGACCGAGATCAGGCATCGATAGGTCACCATATCTCACGTCAGTCGAATTCTGCGGCTGTACTGGTCGTCAGAACAGCTCGAAATACTCGCGCTGTTCCCATTCCGTCACTTCGGCCTGGAAGCGGGCGATTTCGGCTTCCTTGATCCGCAGCAGATAGTCGACGAACAGCGTGCCCATGCCCTCGCGCAGGCGGGTGTCGGCGCGTAGCGCGGCGATCGCCTCGTCGAGCGTCCGGGGCAGGGCCGGCGCCAGCGTCTCGTAGGGCGTGTCGGCCGAGGGGCCGGGATCGAGGTTGCGTTCCAGCCCGTCGAGTCCCGCGATCACCTGGGAGGCCATGTAGAGGTAGGGATTGGCCGCCGGTTCGCCGATCCGGTTTTCCAGCCGTGTCGCGGGATCGCCGGCCTGCGCCAGCGCGCGGATCATCACGCCCCTGTTGTCGCGGCCCCAGATGGCGCGATCGGGCGCCAGCGAATAGGGCCGGAAGCGTTTGTAGCCGTTGAGCGTCGGCACCGCGAAGATCGTGGCGCCGCGGGCGTGGTCGAGCAGACCGGCCATCCAGTTCATCGCGACCGGCGACAAGGGTGCCGCCGGATCGTCGGACATGAACGCATTGGCGCCGGTCTTCCGGTCGCGCAGCGACTGGTGCAGGTGCCAGCCGCTCGACATGACGTTGGGCAGACGTGGCCGGCACATGAAGGTGGCGTGGTAGCCGTTGCGGCGACAGATCTGCTTCACCGCGCTTCGGAACAGCATCATCGTGTCGGCGGGTTCCAGCCCGATGCCGGGATGGAACGTGAACTCGCACTGGCTGGGGCCGTACTCCAGCTCGATCGAGCGCAGCGGCAGACCCATCGCCATCAGATCGCGGCGCAGCATGACGTAGACGTCGTCGAACTGGTCGTAGCGCTGCTCGGTCAGATAATTGTAGCCGAGCGTCAGCAGCGACACGTCCGGCGGCGTGCCGGGTTGCCCTGAATCGTGCGGTTGCAGGTGCGGGTCGGTCAGTTTGAAGACGTGGAACTCGACTTCCAGCCCGGCCATGAACTCGTAGCCGGCGGTGGCCAGACGATCGAGCGCGCCGCGATAGAGCCGCCGGGTGCAGAACGGTACCGGCGTGCCGTCGCCGAACCAGAGGTCGCACAACATCCAGCCGGTCGCGGGCGCCCACGGCAGTACCTTGAAGGTGGTCGGATCGGGCACCATCGTCATGTCGGCGGCGCCCTGCATCGCGGTCATGCCGAAGCCGCCGCCCGACGTGAACACCGGAAACGCGGTGCGATGGGCCGTGTCCTTGGCCAGCAGCGTGGTGGTCGCGGCCACGCCCGCGCGCATCGCGGAGGCGATGTCGCCGGCCATCACGGACTTGCCGCGCAGCACGCCGTGCTGGTCCGCGAAGGACAGGCGGATCACTTCGAGGCCGCGCGCCTCGACCTCGCGCTCGACGTCGAGCGCCGCGCGCGTCTGGGCGTCGGACCACAATCCGTGCCGGTCGACGAAGCTGGCGCGCGTCATGCCGCGCGGACCGCCCAGGGTGCCGCGGCGCGACGCTGCCGGTCGATCTCCGGCCAGTGCTTCTCCCAGCCCTCGGTCGGACCGATCGCGTCCATCGTCGCCGGGCCGGTCATCGCCATGGCGGCCGCGGTGTCGAGCACCATAGGCGGGCGCTCGCCGGCCCGTGCCTGCTCGATGGCGCGGATCAGCAGCCGGCGGTTGGCGACGATGGCCTTGTCGGTGGTGCCGAGATGCTCGCGCGTGCGGTCCTGGATCGCACCTTGCGATTCACATGCCCACTGGTCGTGGACGTTGATGTCCTGGCCCATGCCGGTGAAGGTCTTGTCGCGCTGCTCGGCCGGATCGTAGCCCCACTGGTTGGCGCGGTTCAGGCGCGGCTTGTAGTCGGGCAGCGTGTAGGTCTCCAGCCGTTGCGCCCGCATCGTCGCCTTGTCGACGGCACCGCCGAAGCTGGTGAAGACCGCGAACCAGTAGTTGCTGCCGTCGTCGACCGGCACGTGCCACTGGGTGATCGTCATCTCGGCGCTGAGCGGAATCAGGAACGCGTTGGGGAAGATCAGGTTGGTGACCCTGAGATGCGTGCGGGCGGCGTCGATGGTGCGCCGCGCGAACAGCCGCAGGCCCCACGGCACGGTTTCGACATCGATCGAGGGCCGCGGGAATTGCCGCATCAGCACGGTCATCGGGATGGTCGAGCCCATCGAGGCGGCGCGGAACTGCCGGCCATAGGCCTCGGCCGTGCCCTCGTCTTCCTCGAAGCGGTGCAGGAACGAGGCGTGCGCGGGATCGATGCCGACCTCCAGCGCTTGCAGCCAGTTGCAATCCATGTGGCCCTTGAAGGCGAACACGTGGCTGTCGGGCGCCTCGAAGCAATCGAAGCGCGGAAACGCGGGCGCCTCGCCCGGTCCGAGATAACCCCAGATCACGCCGGCCCGTTCGACCACCGGATACGATCCCTGCTTTACCCGTTGGCACAGCGTGCCGCCGTCCGGCTCGGCCGGCGTCTCCAGACAGTTGCCGGCGACGTCGAACAGCCAGCCGTGGAACGGACAGCGCAACCCGCCATCCTCCAGCCGGCCATAGGCGAGATCGGCGTTGCGGTGCGGGCAGTCGCGGTCGATCAGCCCGAGCCTGCCCGCCGCGTCGCGAAACAGCACCAGGTCCTGGCCCATCAGACGCACCGCGCGCAGGGGCCGCGGACCCGCCAGCTCGTCGACCAGCGCCACCGGCTGCCAGTACAGACGCATGAGTTGCCCGCACGGCGCGGCCTGCCCCGTGCGGGTGATCAGTTCGTTCTGCTCCTGGCTCATCATGGCGGTTCACCGATCGTGGCGCGTGCGTCTCAGCCCTTGGCGAGGCCGGACTTGACCAGCATCGGTCTGATCTCGGCGAAGTACTTCTCGGCGAAGGCCCGGTACTCGGCCGGATTCCGGCGCCACGGCACCTGGATGTAGCGGTCAAGCAACGGCTGGTGCGCGGGGTCGTTCATCGCCTCGCTGTAGACTTCGTGCAGCGTCTGCACGATGCCGTTCGGTAGCCCCTTTGGTCCGACGAGGCCATAGGGGCTGACCGCGACGGCCTTGACGCCGCGTTCCACGAGGGTCGGCTTGTCGGGATATTTGGGAAAGCGTTCGGCCGTCGCCATCGCCAGCAGGCGAACGTGTCCGGAGTCAACGAACGGCGCCCATTGGGCCCCATCGGGCACGAAATGGATGTGCTCGCCCAGCAACGCCTGCATGAATTCGGCGCCGCCCTTGTAGGGGATGTGGGTGAATTTCGCGCCGGTCGATTGCTCGATCTCGATCGTCAGCAGATGGCCGGTGCCGCCGATGCCGCTGGTGCCGTAGTTGAGTTTCTCCGGCTCATTCTTGCCGGCGGCAACCAGCTCGTCGATCGTCTGCCACGGCGCGTTCGCCTTCACGACCACGCCGAACGTGAATTCCGACAGTCCCGCGATGTAGCTGAAATCCCGCAGCGGATGCCAATTGCCGTCCTGGTAGTGCGGATAGCGCAGGCTGTTGATGGTCATGCAGGCAAGCGTGTGGCCGTCGGGTTTGGCGTGCACCATCTGGGCCGCCGCCAGCGTCGCGCCGGCCCCGGCCTTCACCTCGACGAGGACCTGCTGGCCGAGTGCCTTGCTGACCCGTTCGCCGAGGAAACGCAGATGCACGTCGCAGACGCCGCCGGCCGCCAGCGGATTGTAGACCGTGATCGGGCGGTCCGGCTTCCAGCGCGTCTGGCCGCTCGCCAGCATCGGCGCGAACAACGTCGATGCGCCGGCCGCCAGCGCGCTCCGGCGGGTCAGGTTGCGAGTGCGTGGCTTGCGCGATTGGCTGTCCGACATCGTGCCCTCTCGATATTCCGGCCGGTCCGTCCCGGCGCGGCCTCCATGTTGGCATGGTCGCCGGATACGTCCAGCCCCAACCTGACGGCCCGAGCGGTCGCGAAGCCGATCGGTCAGTCGCGCAGGCCGGCCAGGAAGGCGCGGATGCGCTCGGCGTTGGCGCCGAGATCGGAGACGCCGACGCGCGATTTCGAGCGCATGTCGAGGCGCGTGCCGCCGGTCGTGGCGGCGATCCGGATCACGATGTCGTCCTTGAAGCCGAACCAGCGCGTCACCGCCGTCGCCTCGATGCGTCCCTCGGCGGTCTCGGCCGCGACGATGCGCCAGCCGGCCTCCCGCGCGCGCCGCTCGACGCGCGCGAACACCTCCGCCGGCGGCAGGCGCAGGACGACCGGCTGGATCTCGGGGTAGAATTCGGCCTGCAGGCGGGCGGCGCGTTCGCCGGGATACTCCGGCGGATTGTGGGCGTCGCCGCGCAGCGACCGCAACGCGTTGAAGGCGGGCGGGTTGGCGGTGTCGGTGGCGATGTCGTGGATCGCGGGCACGCTTTGCGCCTTCAGCAGCCACGACAGCGGCATGAAGGCGGCGGCGATGCCGAGACCGACGCCGAACAGCGCCGACAAGGTGCCGGGTTTGCCGCTGCCGCGCCTGGCGGCAAGCGAGGCGAGGATGCCGAACCCGACCGCCGCCATGGCGCAGATCGCGGCGAAGGCGATCACGGCGTCGGGCCGGACATACGCCGCGAGATCGGGCGCCAGCGTCCGCCCCGCCGTGGCGGCCACGAAGGCCGCCAGACCACCGAGGCCCGCGAAGGCGCAGGTGCGTTGGCTGAGATCGAGCAGGCGGGCGGGTCCGCCGCGGTCGGCGGCGAGCGCGGGCAGCAGCAACGACACCGCCAGTCCCAGCACGCCCGCGGCGATGCCGCCATAGGCACCGTAGCGGAAGACCTGCCGGACGGCGGTCAGGTCGGCGTAGCCGTTGCGATAGGCCGGGCCGACCACCAGCACCGCCAGCGCCGACAGCCACCCGACACCGAACGCGACGCGCGCGAGCAACAGTTTTTCGGGGCTGGGGGTTCGTTTCAAGGCCATACGCGAGCCTACCACAACCGCCGGCGGGGATGGTGGCCGCCGTCGCCGGCCGGGGCTATGACGGGGCCATGACACGCGACATCTCCGGGCGGCGGGCCACCCTCTATGGCGTGGCGGCGATCGCCATGTGGGCGGGGCTCGCCCTGCTGACCGTGGCGACCGGCGCCATCCCCCCGTTCCAGCTGGTGGCGATGACCTTCGCGATCGGCGGCCTGTGCGGCCTCGGCGTGATTCTCGCCAGCGGTCGATCCGTCGTGGCGGCGTTCCACTGGCCCTGGCGGGTGTGGTGCCTGGGGATATTCGGCCTGTTCGGCTACCACTTCCTTTATTTCACGGCCCTGCGGCTGGCACCGCCTGCCGAGGCCAACCTGATCAACTATCTGTGGCCGCTGCTGATCGTGCTGCTGGCCGCCCCGCTGGCGGGCGAGCGACTGCGCTGGTGGCATGTCGCGGGCGCCGCCGGTGGCTTCGCCGGCGTCGCGGTGCTGGCGTTCGGCCGCGGCGATCTGGCGTTTTCGGGCAGCCACTGGGTCGGCTATCTGGCGGCGCTGGGGTGCGCCTTCGCGTGGTCGATCTATTCCGTGCTCGGTCGCCGTTTCGGTACGGTGCCGACCGATGCCATCGCGGGCTACTGCGTGGCGACATCGGTGTTGGCGACGTTCGCCCATCTGGCACTCGAAACCACGGTCGTGCCCGCCGGCCCCGCCGTCTGGCTGGCACTCGCCGGCCTCGGCGTCATGCCGGTCGGCGCCGCGTTCTATTTGTGGGACGTCGCGGTCAAGCGCGGCGACATCCGGGCGCTGGGCGCCATGGGCTACGCCACGCCCGTCCTCTCGACGGGACTGCTGGTGGCCGCCGGCGAGGCGAGCGCGTCGTGGAACTTGCTGGTGGCCGCGGCCCTGGTGGTCGGCGGCGCCCTGCTGGCGGGCCGCGACCTGTGGTGGCCGAAGGCCTGAACTAGCGCCAGCCCGGCGGTTCCCAGCCCGGAGGTGCCAGCGTGAAGCCCGCGAACTCGAAGGCCGGCGACACCGTGCAGCCGACCAGCGTCCAGTCGCCGAGGCTGCGCGCGGATTGCCAAGCCAGCGGCGGCACCACGGCCTGCGGTGTCTGGCCGGCCGCGAAATCGTTGCCCAGCACGACGTCGCGATGGTCACTGCCGTCGGCGATCGACAACCGGAGCGGCGCGCCGGCGTGCCAGTGCCAGATCTCGACCGCGTCGACGTGGTGCCAGTGCGACCGCTCGCCGGCTTTCAGCAGGAAGAAGATCGCCGTCGTGGCGCCGCGCGTCTGGCCGGGCGCGGGCGACGAGCGCCATGTCTCGCGGAAATGCCCGCCCTCGGGATGGGGAACCAGCCCGAGGCGGGCGATCAGCGCGTCGGCGGTCTCGCCGCCGGCCATCGCGGCGAACCGCTCAGACCGGCATCGCCGGAACGGTGGCCTTCATCGAGGGCCGCTTCGAGAACTTCTCGAACCACGTCGCCAGCTTCTTGTGGCTCTTGCGCCAGTCGTAGTCGGCGAAGCGGAAATCGAGATAGCCCAGCGCGCAACCGAACGTGATCTGGCCGATGGTGGGGGCGCCCTTCAGCGAGCCGGCTTCCTTCTCCATCTGGTCGATGGCGGCACCGATCTTGCCCATCTGGCCGGCGTGCCATTCGGCGTTGCGCAGGTTCTCGGGGCGCAGCGTGACCTCGTAGCGCACCAGCAGGGCGGCATCGAGCAGGCCATCGGCCAGCGCCTGCTGGCGCAGCGCCGTCCAGCGCGCCTTGCCCTTGGCCGGGAACAGCTTCTTGCCGCGATGCTTGGAGTCCAGATACTCGCAGACGACCGGCGAGTCGTAGACCGTCGTGTCGCCGTCGATCAGGGCCGGAATCTTCATCAGCGGATTGCGTTTGGCGACGTCGGGGTTGGCTTTCACCGGCGTCACCATGACCGCCACGGTCTCGATCTTCTTTTCGAGCCCGGCCTCGTGCGCCAGCACCATGACCTTGCGCACGTAGGGCGAGGCCGGCGAGTAGAACAGCTTCATCTTGGCCATGGTCGGTTTGTCCCTGGGTTTACATTCGTCTCGTTTCCGGCTCCCTCTCCCGCGAAAGAAAGGGGAGATTCGAGAGGCCGATTCCCCCGCGTCCTACCGGAACGTGTCCTTGCGGCGGCGGGTTTCGCCGAACACCTCGTGCGGCACCTGGCCGCTCATGCCGATGGCGGCCTGGAAGGCGGGCAGGTCGGCGCGCAGGAAGGGGTTGGTCGCCTTTTCCTCGCCGATCAGGGACGGCACGGTCGGCTTGCCGGCCGCCCGCAGCGCGTCGATCCGGGCCGAGCGGGCGACCAGTTCGGCGTTGCCGGGCTCGACGTGCAGGGCGAAGCGGGCGTTGCTCTGGGTGTATTCGTGGGCGCAGTAGATCCGCGTCGCGTCGGGCAGCGCCCGTAGCCGCGACAGCGAGTTCCACATTTGCGGCGGCGTGCCCTCGAACATCCGCCCGCAGCCCAGCGCGAACAGCGTGTCGCCGCAGAAGAGGGCGTCGGACGCCGCGAAATGATACGCGATGTGGCCGCGCGTGTGACCGGGCACGAACATCACGGTGGCGCGCGCGGCGCCGAAATCGAACGCCTCGCCGTCGTCGACCTCGATGTCGATGCCGGGAATGCGCTCGCGGTCGGCTTTCGGCCCCACGATCGTGCAGCCGGTGGCGGCCTTGATCGCCATGTTGCCCCCGACATGGTCGCCGTGATGGTGGGTGTTGAGGATGTGGGTGATCTTCCAGCCGCGCCGGGCGGCTTCCGCCATCGGCTCCTCGACCACGGCGGGATCGACGATGGCGACCGCGCCCGACACCGGCTCGCGCGCCAGATAGACGTAGTTGTCCGACAGGACGGGAATCTGGACGATCTCGAGGGCGCTCATGGCGATGCCGATTCTGCTTGCGGGAATTGCCCGACATCTAGCACCGCGAACCACCCGTCGTCACGCGCCACCGATCCGTGGTACACATGCCACCATGTCCATCGACGTCGTCGACCTGCGCGATTTCTACGCCGAGAGCCTGGGCCACATGACCGGCCGGCTGCTGGGCGCGCGGGTGCGCGCGCTGTGGCCCGACACGAGGGGATTGCGCGTCGCGGGGCTGGGCTATGCCGGGCCGCTGCTGGCGCCCTTCGCGGCCGAGGCCGAGCGGGTGCTGGCGCTGATGCCGGCGGCGCAAGGCGTGCTGCGCTGGCCGCGCGAGGGCGCCAACCTCTCGGCCCTGGTCGACGAGACCGACCTGCCGCTGCCCGACCGCTCGATCGACCGCCTGCTGGTGGTGCATGCCATCGAGGCCAGCGAACAGGTCCGCCCGATGCTGCGCGAGATCTGGCGCGTCATGGCCGACGGCGGCCGCCTGCTGATCGTGGCGCCCAACCGCTCGGGCCTGTGGTCGCAGCGCGAGATGTCGCCCTTCTCGCATGGCCAGCCCTATTCGGTGCGCCAGCTCGGCACCCTGCTGCGCGCCAACA
>CAMDVZ010000074.1 GCA_945878895.1 Caenispirillum bisanense
ACCAGAAAGTCGGCGACGAGGCTGTCGCCGGCGGATCTCAGCTCGCTGCCGTCGGCTTCGCGGAAAAAAGGCGCCAGCGAGTCTTCGTCCACCAGCCGCTTGGGCAGCCGGATCATCAGCCGCCGAGTCCCCCAGCAGGCAACGTGGAGGTGCAGGTCGAACCAGCGCGCCATCAGCGCCACCGGGTCGCCCTTGAAGTCTCCGTAGTCGTAGGTGTTGACGAAGCTCGTGGCCGTGATGGTGGCGCGCGAGGATATCGCCCGCAGGTCCGCCCTTCCCGCGTCGCCCAGCGGCCGATCGATCGCCTGGAACTCGTAGTACTGGTACTCGCTCATCTGATGGGACGGTCCGTGTTCATGGAAATCATTGTTGGGGTGATTGCAAATAGCAGTCGCCCGCCCGGAACCGGAAGGAGCCGGCGGCGGATGGCCTCGGCGCAGGGAGTGCATGGGGGACCGCAGTGGCGCGGAAAAAGCCGCGTCCAGTTTTACTCCCCCCCCCCCTCTCGACCGTTCGGCTGGATTCGGGCCTTGTTGGCTGGATAGTGCCGGTTTCGCCTGGATGACGTCGAAAGTGAGTGGACGCCCCTCGGGAGTCGGCTGGACGATACCATCGAGGGGCTGGACGCTGTCTGGACGGCGACGCCGATAACGCTCGACGCATCGCTGCCGGCCGCGTCGCGACAGGCTTGCGGTTGCCGAAAGGAAGCGCGCCTCCAATTTGCATGATCGCCCCCTTGAGTATTTTTTATAAGAATATATAATTCCGGTATCCAATTCAAGGCGTTCGTCCGGAATAATCGGAACTGGCAGTCACAAGTGGATCGGCGGTGTTGCGCGCGACCACTTGGGCCACGGCGAGGCTTCGCTGCGTGATCGTCGCCGGCAGGGTATCTGCCGGGGCCGCCCGGCTGCCGTGGCGTGTTGGTCGGCGGCCGGTGTTGAACTATCATCCCTGCCGATGGGAATACGATGTCGGCGTTCGGACGAGCGCGCCGAAGGTGGCGGTGAGGATCGATGCTTCGTTTGGGAATCGCGTTCTTCGCATCCGGATTCGCCGCCCTCGTCTACCAGATCGTCTGGCAGCGCATGCTCGGCATGTTCGCTGGCTCCGATACCGTCAGTGCGGCACTGGTGATCGGCGCGTTCCTGCTCGGGCTGGGCGTTGGGAGCGTCGTTGGCGCGTCGATCGCCGACAGACTGTCGATCCGGGGCGTTCTGGTGGCCTTCGCCGGGTGCGAGGTCGGGATCGCGGCGTTCGCCCTTCTCAGCAAAGTGTTTCTCTATGATTTTCTGGTCGGCGAACTCGCGACACGCGTGACGGGGAGCGTCGCGGTGTTCGGACTGTGTTTCGCCGGCCTGGTTCTGCCGACGGCGCTGATGGGAGCCTCCCTGCCGTTGCTGTCGCGAGCAGCCGTCGATTCGCTGGAAACGGCCGCCCGCCGCATTGGTTGGTTGTACGGATTGAACACGCTGGGCGCCGGTGTCGGCGCGATCGCCGCGGGATGGCTTCTGATCGGCGAGATCGGCTATGTCGGGACGATTCAAGTCGCCGGAGCCTGCAACATCCTGGCTGCCGTCCTCGCGTTGATGCTTGCGCGGAACGCCGTCGCGATGTCGCCAGTCACGGCGGAGCCGCGCGCCGAAACGGCGGCGCCGGTCCCCTCAACGGACGGTTTCGGCTCGCTTGCGTTCTGGAGCGTGCTGGTCTTTCTGTCCGGCTACGTCATCGTGGCGCTGGAAATCGTCTGGGTCCGGTTTCTCGGCCAGATCGGCCAGTACCATGCCTATTTGTTCGCGACGATTCTGGGCACGTTCCTGATCGCCGACGGGGCGGGCATGGCGGTGGCGTCACGCATCGTCGGGCGCAGCCGGGATCCGAGACCCGTGTTTTTCCTGCTCCAGTCCGGTAGCTTGCTGCTGGCCTCGGTGCTGTTGCTGGGGTTGCTCTGGCTGCTGGGGATGGCTCCGCTCGACCGTATCCTGGCCGCCGACGCCGGGCGCTTTCACGGCCAGGCGCTCGCGATCATGGTCGGCCTGATCGTGATCGTCGTCGCTCCGCCCTCGTTTCTGATCGGCATGACGTTCCCCTACGCCCAGCGGGCGGTGCAACGCGATCTCGCCAGCGTGGGCGCCCGCGTCGGCTGGGTCCAGCTCGCCAATATCGCGGGCAACGCCCTCGGTGCCATCCTCACCGGCCTCGCCACCCTGCATGTGATGGGCACGGCCGGCACGATCGGGCTGCTGGTCGCCATCTCGCTGGGGATGGTCGGCGCCTGGCTGCTCCTCGATCGGGGTACGCGCACGCCGGTGCTGCGGCCTGCCTTGCTGGCACTGTGCATCGGGCTTGTCGCGCTCTTGCCGATGATCCCGGGCAATGCCGCGTTGTGGAAGATCCTGCACCAGGTTGGCGATGGCCAGAAGGCCTACTGGTCGGAGGATCGCTCCGGCGTCGCGCTGTTCCGCGCCGACGCGCGCCAGCGCGGCCCGTTCTTCATCCAGGGGCACACCCAGAGCCAGGTGCCCTTCCTGCCGATTCATCTGTTTCTCGGCGCCGTCGGGCCGCTGCTGCACGCCGATCCGGCGGATGTCCTCGTGATCGGCGTCGGCAGCGGCGGCACGCCGTTCGGCGCGGGGGTGAGCGACGCCACGCGTCGCGTGACCGCGATCGAGCTGATCCAGCTCGTCTACGACGTACTCGGGCAGACGGCGGCGGCGGACCCCGACGGCGCGATCGCTGCGATGCTCGCCGACAAGCGCTACCGCCTGATCCATGGCGATGGACGGCGAGCCCTGTTCCGCGGGGACCAGCTCTACGACGTCGTCGAGGCCGACGCGATCCTGCCGGAATCCTCCCATAGCGGCCTGCTGTACTCCCGCGAGTTCATGGTCCAGGTGCGCGGCCGCCTGAAACCCGGCGGCCTGTTCGTGCAATGGGCGCCGACCGCGCGCGTGACGCACACGTTCATCGATGTCTTCCCGCACGTCGTGATGCTGCGACCGGGCTCGATCCTGATCGGCAGCGACCGGCCGATTCCCTATGACGCGTTGGCGTTGCGCGCCCGCCTCGGCTCGCCCGCCACCCGGGCGTGGCTGGGGCGCGGTGGCGGCGAGGTATCCCGAATGGCGGACATCTTTTCGCAACCCGCGTCGATCTGGACGCCCGGAACGCCGCGGATGCCGGCGGACCTGCTGAGCGACACGTTTCCGCGCGACGAGTATTTTCTCAACAACCCGGCCCGCGCGGGCAGCGACGTCCAGCCCGGAAAGTGACGACCGCGCCCGACGCGACGGCGATTCCCGGTGGCGCAGGGCCTGTCTGCCGGAGCTACGGACGCTTGTCGTCAGGCGGTGTCCGCTGCGGCCGTGCCGGGCTCGCCCGCGCCCAGCAGCAACCCATGGATTTCACGCCAGCGCGCGTCGGTCGACGCACACAGGATGCCGGCGTTGACGGCGTCGGAGGGCTGGTACGCGTGTCCGTCGTGGCGGTTGGCGACGCCGCCTGCCTCGCGCACCATCAGGGCGCCGGCGGCGTGATCCCACGGCTTGGTGCGGCGATAGAGACAGAAGCCGCTCTCGCCTCTCAACATCGCCATGTACTCGAGCCCGGCACACCCGAGTGTCGTCAGCTTGCCGATCCGGGCCCGTCGCTCCGGGCTGGTACTGGCCAGAACCGCCTTGATCATTCTGGTGCCGACGAAACCGCTGGTGCCGGAAAGCGGACTCTCGGCGGGCAACATCGCGCGCGCCCGGTCGAGATGGGCGCCGGCGCCACGCGACGCGGTCGCCATCCCGCCGCGAATCGGATCGTATATCCAACCCGCCACGGTCTCGCCGCGATAGGTCAGCGCGACGATCATGGCGAACCAGTCGTGTCCGCGCGCGTAGTTGGCGGTGCCGTCGAGTGGATCGACGATCCACGCCCATTCGGCTGCGGAAATATGGGTGACCAGCCCCGGCTCGGCCGCCACAGCCTCCTCCCCGACCACCGGCGCGCCGGGCAGGATCAGGGAAAGCCCGGCGGCGAGGCGGCGTTCGCACGCCTCGTCGGCCACGGTAACGAGGTCGCCGGGGCCTTTCTCGCGAATATCGCCGACACCGAGATTGCGGAAGCGCGGCAACAGTTCCGTCGCCGCGGCCTCCCGCAACAAGTCGGCGGTGCGCTCGATATCCCGGTCGGAAAACACGCGTGTTGTCGGCGAAATCAGCCGACCACGCCCATGACGTCGGATTCCTTGAGGATCACCAGGTCGTCGCCCGCGAGCTTGACCTCGGTGCCCGACCACTTGCCGTACATCACGACGTCGCCGATCTTCACGTCGAGCGGAATCAGGCGGCCATCCTCCAGACGGGTGCCCTTGCCGATGGCGACGACCTTGCCCTGCTGCGGCTTTTCCTGCGCGGTGTCGGGAATGATGATCCCGCCCTTGGTCTTGGTCTCCGCTTCGACCGCTTTCACGAGGATGCGGTCGTGCAATGGCTTGAATTTCATGGGTTTTCTCCGGTGTTGTCGAATGGCGGCAAGGCCCGCCTTGTAGAAACGGCTCAGGGCGCCGTCAAGTCGCGACCGAGCCGGTGGGCAAGCCGTCCGCGGGTTTCCTCGTCGAGCGCCAGCGCGAAGCGCGCCGTGCCCTCGTGGTCGCGCCGGTCGCGTACCTCGGCATGCCGGTAAATCCAGGCGATGGTGGCGCCGTCGGCCAGCGGAACCTCGACTTCGACCGCAGCGCTTCGCTCGTTCAGTCGCGCCGCCACCGCCCGCATCAGCGCCTCGACGCCATCGCCAGCGATCGCGGAAACGGCGAAGGCGAGCTTCCGGTCGCTGCCGGTGGCCGCGACGGCCTCCAGGCGTAGACGTTCCTCCTCGCCCAGCAGATCGACCTTGTTGAGCGCCTCCACGACGTCGCCATCCGACAGGCGGTCTTCCATGCCCAGTTCGAGCAGAACCGTTTCGACGTCGGCCTTCTGGCGCTCGCTGTCGGGGTGCGCCATGTCGCGGACGTGGACGATCAGGTCGGCTTCCTGGACTTCTTCCAGCGTTGCCCTGAAGGCCTCCACCAGGGTCGTCGGCAGATCGGCGATGAAACCCACCGTGTCGGAGAGGACTGCCTTCTGGCCATTGGGCAGCCGGATCGCGCGCATCGTTGGATCGAGCGTCGCGAACAACAAGTCCTGGGCGAGGACGTCGGCGTTCGATATCCGGTTGAACAGGGTCGACTTGCCGGCGTTGGTGTAGCCCACGAGCGCGATGGTCGGGACGGCGCCGCGCTTGCGGCCGCCGCGATGGAGCGAGCGGGTGCGGCGGACCTGGGCGAGGTCGCGTTTGATCTTGAGAATCCGCTCCTCGATCATGCGCCGGTCGAGTTCGATCTGCGATTCGCCGGGACCGCCGAGGAAGCCGAAGCCGCCGCGTTGGCGTTCGAGATGGGTCCAGGACCGCACGAGGCGGCTGCGCTGGTAGTCGAGCGAGGCGAGTTCGACCTGGAGGCGGCCTTCGTGGGTGCGGGCGCGGGCGCCGAAAATCTCCAGGATCAGGCCCGTGCGGTCGATCACCTTGCACGCCCAGGCCTTCTCCAGATTGCGCTGCTGGACCGGGCTCAGCTTGCCGTCGACCACCACCAGACGCAGATGATTGTCGGCGATCGCGCTCTTGATGCGGTCGACCGCGCCCGCTCCCACCAGGGTCGCCGGCGACGGCCGCCGGATGGAGACGCATTCCGCCAGCTGGACATCGAGGTCGATCGCGCGCGCCAGCCCGATGGCCTCTTCGAGCTGCGCCTCGGGCGAACGCGCGACTGCCCCTGCACCGCCCCGCCGAGGCAGCAGCGGACAGATCACCGCCGCCAGGGTCGGGCCAGTCGGCGCGGTCTCTTCGGGGCCGCGGCGCCGGCGCGGACGATCATCGTCGTCAGCCGCGGCGTCGACGTCGGGATCCTCGTCGATGATCGTGGCCAATCAGGCCTGCTCGCCGCCGGCCGCCGCCTTGTCGCCCTCGAACAGGGAGATCGGCGTCACCGGCATGATGGTCGAGATGGCATGCTTGTAGACCAGCTGGGAATGACCGTCGCGGCGCAGCAGCACCGAGAAATTGTCGAACCAGGTCACGATGCCCTGCAATTTGACGCCGTTGACGAGGAAGATGGTGACCGGGGTCTTGGTCTTGCGGATGTGGTTCAGAAACACGTCCTGAACGTTCTGGACTTTTTCGCTCATGTTCTTGGCCCCCTTTGGCGGCTCTGTTGCCGGCCGTCGTCGACGACCGGGTGCGGGTCACGTCCGGCACAGGCAAAAGACATGCCGGACAATTCCAGAGATATAGTCTCGCGCGCTCACTTCATCAATGCCCCAAGGGCAAGGCAGTCGCGCACGTGGTACCGCGGCTCGTGACCCGGAAACTCTCCCGGCGTGGGGGCCTCGTCGCGGATCAGCACCGGTACGCATCCTGTTGCATGCGCGCATTGCAGGTCGGCCGCGGTGTCCCCGACGAACCAGACATCCGGCCCCGCCGGGAATCCCGCCGGTTCCATGGCGTGGATCACCGGATCCGGTGCCGGCTTGTCGCGGGTGGTGTCGGTGGCACCGACGATGCGGGAAAACCAGCCGCTCCAGCCGAGGTGGTCGGCTTCGCGGCGCAGGCTGTGTCCGGTCTTGTTGCTGACGACGGCGAGGTAGAGGGACCGCCCGACGAGCTCGTGCAGCAGGTCGGCGGCGTCCGGCTTTGGTTTGAGCTGCTGGAGATGGATGGACTCGAACGTCGCGTAGAAGACGCGCCGCGCCTCCTCCCAGCGATCCGCCCCGAACAACCCCGGAAACGTGTCGCGCAGGGACTTGTGCGCCCGTTCCCGCGTCTGCGCCTCGGTCCATTCCGGCTTCCCGAATGCCCGCAACGCCGCGTTCATGCAGGTCGTTATCACCGGAAACGTATCGACCAGCGTGTTGTCCCAGTCGAAGATGACCGCGCGCGGCCGTTCGATCGGTCTCACCAGAACGGCTCCGAATCGCCGACCGCACGCAGGTACTCCGCTCGCAGCCGGGCAACCACGTCTCCCGCCGCGCCGGCTCCGACCTGCTTTCCGTCGACGCGAACGACTGGCGTGACGATCGACGTCGCTCTGGTCATGAACGCCTCGCGCGCGCCCTGGGCCTCGGCGATGGTGAAAGGCCGCTCGACCACCTTCAGCTGGAGCTGTCGCGCGACCCTGGCGACGGTGGCGCGGGTGATGCCGGCGAGGATGTCGTGGCCGGTCGGCCGGGTGATCAGTTCACCCTCGTGCGTCAAAATCCAGGCGTTGCTCGACGTGCCTTCCGTCACGAAACCCCGCTCGTCGAGCTGCCAGCATTCCCAGGCACCGGCGGCGCGTGCCTTCTGCTTGTTGATGGCGGCCCCCAGCAATCCAGTGCTTTTGATGTCGACCCGCTTCCAGCGCAGGTCGGGTGCCGAGATCACCGCGACGCCCGGTCCCGGGGCTTCGCTCGGCGCCGGGGTCGATTTGGCGGTGATGACCAGAACCGGCTGGAGACCCGCGGGCGGCACGTAGTCGCGTTTCGCCACCCCGCGCGACACCTGGAGATAGACGAGGCCGTTGCTCACCCGGTTGGCGCGCGCCACTTCGCGCAAGGCGTAGCGCAGCGCCGGACGCACGAGCGGCCAGCCGATCCCGAGTTCCGACAGCGAATGGCCGAGGCGGTCGAGATGGGGTTCCTCGTCGAGCAGCCGCCGACCGGCGATCGCGATGACCTCGTACACCGCGTCGGCGAACTGGTAGCCACGATCCTCGACGTGGGTGGCGGCGTCCCGATGCTGGACGTAGGCGCCGTTGACATAGGCAATCCGAGGCATTCTCCGCTCCGTTCCTCAGCCGGCGCCGCGGTCGTCGCCGTGGACGCCGAGCGACTTCAGTTTGCGATGCAGGGCCGAGCGCTCCATCCCCACGAAAGCGGCCGTGCGCGAGATATTGCCGCCGAAACGCGTCACCTGCGCCATCAGGTATTCCCGCTCGAACACCTCGCGCGCCTCGCGCAACGGCAACTGCATGATTTCGCCGCCCTTCTCCCAGCGCAGCACCGATGGCGATATCTCGCCGAAGTCGGCCGGCAGCATGTCGGCACGCAAGGGGGTGCTTTCGTCGGGCGGCGCCACGATCAGCAGATGCTCGATCACGTTGCGAAGTTGCCGGACGTTGCCGGGCCAGTCGTAGCTTTGCAACGCCGCCAGCGCGTCCTCGCCGATCTGGCGCGACGGCAATCCGGCGGCCTCTGCGGCGCGGCGCATGATGTGGTTGGCGAGTTCGGGGATGTCCTCGCGATGTTCGGCCAGCGCCGGCACCCGGATCACCACGACGCCCAGCCGGTAGTAGAGATCCTCGCGGAAGCGCCCGACGGCGATCTCGGCCTGCAGGTCGCGCGTGGTGGTGGCGAATATCCGTAGATCGACCTCGACCCTGGTCTTGCTGCCGTCGCGCGTGAAAGCCTGCTCCTGCAGGACGCGAACCATCTTGCCCTGGGTGCTGGGCGGCAGGCCACCGACCTCCTCCAGCAACAACGTGCCGCCGTGCGCCTGCTCGAGCGCCCCGAACACCCGCAAACCCTCGGTCGCGTCGGCGTGCTCGGTGCCGAACAGTTCGATCTCCAGCCGATCGGCCGAATGGGCGGCGCAGTTGACCGTCACGAATGGCCCGTCGGCGCGTTTGGAGCCCCGGTGGACAAGACGCGCGGCAAGTTCCTTGCCACATCCCGGCGGGCCGGTGAACAGCACGCGGCTACCGGTCGGCGCCGTTCGCTCGATGGTCGCGAGCAGCTGCGTCATGGCGCTCGAACTGCCGACGAGGACGTCCTCGCCGCCGGCCCGCCGCAACAAGGCGGCGTTCTCGGCGCGCAGGACCGCCGTCTCGATCGCGCGCTGGACCACCAGCAGAAGGCGGTCGGACTTGAACGGCTTCTCGATGAAGTCGTAGGCGCCGGACTTGATGGCGGCGACGGCCGTGTCGATCGTGCCGTGACCGCTGATCATCACGACCGGAATCGTCGCGTCGTCCCGTTTGACCAGCTCCAGCAGTTCGATGCCGTCGTGATCGCTGCCTTGCAGCCACACGTCGAGAATGATCAGCGTCGGGCGGCGCTGGCGGATCGCCTCGATCGCCTCGGCGCTGTTGTAGGCGCGCCGCGCCACGTAGCCCTCGTCCTCCAGAATTCCGGCGATGAGGATGCAGATGTCGCGTTCGTCGTCGACGATGAGAATGTCGTGGGCCATGACCTGATTGCGAGACGGAACGCGGGGAACCCGCGCGGGCTAGCCGGGCGACCTTGCGAAAGGGACGGCGACATCGGCGACGCCGGTACGGCTGAATAGCAAAGAGAGTCTCGCGCCGCCACTGTCGGAGTCGGCCAGCGCGAGCCGGCCGCCGTGATCTTCCATGATTTTCTTGACGATCGCGAGGCCAAGACCGGTTCCCTTGCTCCGCGTGGTGACATAGGGCTCGGTCAGCCGCTCGCGGCCCTCCCTCGGCAGACCCTTGCCATTGTCCTCGACGATCACCGCGACTTCGTCGCCGATCTGCGTCAAGCCGAGGCGGATTTCGCCCGGCGGCAACTCCCGGCCGTCGGCTGCCGGAGGCCGTCCCTCGATCGCCTCGCCGGCATTCTTCAGCAGGTTGGTCAGCGCCTGGCCGATCAGACGCCGGTCGCAGTTCACCTTCAGTGCCTTGTCGGGCAACGACGCGACGAAGCGGACTTGCGGCTGGGTGCTTTTCTGCAGAAACAGCGCCTGCTGGCAGATTTCCTTCAGGTCCTCGTTGGCCAGCGAGGGGCGCGGCATCCGGGCGAACGAGGAGAACTCGTCGACCATGCGACCGATGTCGCCGACCTGGCGCACGATGGTGTCGGTGCAGATCGTGAAGGTCTCGGGATCGTCCTTGATCTGCTTGAGATACTTGCGCTTCAGGCGTTCGGCCGAGAGCTGGATGGGCGTCAGCGGGTTCTTGATCTCGTGCGCGATGCGCCGGGCGACATCGGCCCACGCCGCCATCCGCTGGGCCGACAGCAAATCGCTGACGTCGTCGAAAGTCACCACGAAACCGCGGGCCTGCTCGCCGTCGCGCTGGGCCACGACGCGCACCAGCAGCGTCCTGGCGATTCCGTTGCGACGGATATCGATCTGCCGCTGGATCGTCCGGTCCACCCGGCCCTGGGCCTGTTCGAGCGCGTCGTCCAGTTCGGGCATGATCGCCGCCAGGCGCGCGCCTTCGACGGCACCGTTGGCGAGCCCCAGCAGCTCCGACGCCGAGCGATTGGCGCGCCCGATCGCGCCGTCCCGGTCGATGCTGAGCACGCCGGCCGAGACGCCGGCCAGCACCGCCTCCGTCAGCTGCCGGCGTTCGTCGATCTGGCGATTGGCGTCGATCAGCTCGCGCCGTTGCTCGTCGAGCTGCGCGGTCATCCGGTTGAAGGCGCGCACCAGACGCGAGAGCTCGTCGTCGCCGCGTTGCTCCTCAACCCGCGCCGTCAGATCGCCCTGCCTTACTCGCTCGGCCGCGCCGATCAGCCCGCCGATGGGCCGCGTCATGCGCGACGCGAACAGCAACGCCAGCCAGACGGCCGACAACAACATCAGGATCGCGATGACGCCGTAGATCGCGAAGATCTTGATCTGGTTGTCGAAAAAGTTCGCTTCGAGCTGGTTGACGAAAGCATCGGCCTTGCTGACCCGGTCGACGTGGAACCACAGACCCGGATCGACCCCGTGCACGGTCACGAGAAACAGTTCGCCACCGGTGAAAAGATGAAGAATCACCGCGACGCCGTTCTCTCGCGGCTCGACCACCGGCGACGCCGAGGACACCGCGCGCCGCAGCGCTTCGGCGGAGGGAATCGTTGGCTGGCCGCTGCGCACGCCGATGGCCGACGCGATCGGGCGGCGCTGGCTGTCGACGATCGAGGTTTCGATCACGCTGCGGCTTGTCGCCGACAGGCGCGCCAGCAGGGGCTTGGCCCGTTCCGGATCGGCCACGGCCTCGGGTCCGATGTCCTGGAGCGCCGCGGCGATCTGCTGGACATCGGCGAACACGGCGGCGCGTTGCGGCGCCAGCACCGCGTCGCCCAGCAGGCGCCCGCTCTCCAGTCCGCGCCCGATGCGTTCGCTGAGGAACTCCTGCAGGCCGACCGATAGCCAGTAGCCCGAGACCATCGCCACCACGAAGGTCGGCACGACCGCGAACAGGCCGAACAGCAGAACCATGCGGACATGCAGTCGCGCGCCCGCGGCCCCCCGACGCTGTTCCGCGAACGTGCGCGCGAGGCGGCTGGCAACGACGCCGCCGAGCCCCAACGCCACGAGCGCGTCGGTGACCAGCAGGCCACGCGCGAAACCGGCGGTCGCCCACGATTCCGGAAGCAGGCCGCCGAACGCCGCATAGGTCGCCGCGGCGGCGATCATGGCCAGTCCGACCAGCAGATGCGCGATCCAGCGGCCGGCCAGGAAGTTTCCGCACCGGCGCAGGATCGCGATCAGGGGAGAATGGGGAATGGTGTGTTCCGGCATGGTTGGACTGGGACAACCTGTCGGACCGGCTGCCAAGGCGACCGATCATAGGCCCCCCGCGTCGAACGAGCCAGAGGCCGCGCGTCGCATATCGGGGCAATCGGGTGAATGCGTCGTATCGGTTATACCGCCGCTGCCGGCCGGTCATGTCCCTCTCCCCCGCTTTGCTACCGGATTCATACCAAGCGGCAGAGTTCCTGACTCTCGGCTCCTTCCCGAATCGGGTGACCGTCGAAAACGATTTTGATATCGGGGACGTCGCTGAAAAAGCCCGCCGCCATCTGGGCAACCCGGTCTCGCCCTTGCCATGGCTCGCCGCGATTGATGACGATCCCTCCGTCCTTGGCGTAGAACTCCGCGACAGCCTGCGCCGATCCGGAGTTCCAGGCTGCGGTATAGGCGTCGGCCACCTGCTTGGCCTTCTTGGGATCAACGGTCATCGGACCCTCGCGTTGGTGACTTTCGGTTCGTGGGTTTGTTCACTTCTGCAGCAGGAGTCCCGCACGGCGCACATCGGGAGTCAATATCCAGGTCGCGTCGGGTCCGGATCAAGACAGGGCAATGGCGATCAGCAGACCTCGCGCGAAACCGGCAGTCGCCCGCGAATCCGGAAGCAACCCGCCGAACGCGGCGTAGGTCGCGGCGGCGGCGATCATCGCCAGTCCGACGAGCAGATGCGGGGTCCAGCGGCCGGCGAGGAAGTTTCCGCACCGGCGCAGGATCGCGATCAGGGGAGAATGGGGAATGATGTGTTCCGGCATCGCTGGCGACGTGGCCGCCGGGAGCGGCCGCCGAGTCGTTCGATCATAGTCGGCCGCCGCGACGACGACCAGAGGCAGCGAGTCGATGCCGCTGCGTTACCGCAGGCCGCGCACCACCTGGACGTCGAGGTCGCGCAGCTTCTTGCGCAGCGTGTTGCGATTGAGGCCGAGAAGAGCGGCTGCCCTGACCTGGTTGCCCCGCGTCGCCGACAGCGTGATGGAGAGCAGCGGGCGCTCGATCTCGGCAAGAACCCGGTCGTAGAGACCGGCCGGGGGCAATCCACCCTCCTGCCCGGCGAAGTAGTCGCGCAAGTGCCGCTCGACCGCGTCGCCCATCGACTCGCCGCCGACCGCCGCAGCCGTCGAGACCGTCGCGGCCGGGGCGGCTTGCGGCATCGTCGCCTCGGCCAGCTCGGCCGCGACGGTGTCGCCGCCAATGGTTTCTTCGGAGTAGAGGGCGGCCAGTCGCCGCATCAGGTTCTCGAGTTCGCGGACGTTGCCCGGCCACCGATGGGCTTTCAGCGCCGAGATCGCTGCGGCATCGAGCGCCTTTTCGGGCAATCCGTCCGACGCGGCCCGGCGCAGGAAGTGGATGGCGAGCTCGGGCACGTCCTCGACCCGTTCCCGCAGCGGCGGCAACCGGATGGGCACGACGTTCAACCGGTAGAACAGATCCTCGCGGAAGAGCCCCTGCTGGGACAGCTTGCGCAGGTCCTGATGGGTCGCGGCGACGATCCGGGCGTCGGCGCGTATCGGGCTGCGGCCGCCGACGGTCGTGTACTCCCCTTCCTGGAGCACCCGCAGAAGCCGGGTTTGCGCCTCCAGCGGCATGTCGCCGATCTCGTCGAGAAACAGCGTGCCGCCGGCCGCCAGCTCGAACTTGCCCGGTGCCCGGTTGGTCGCGCCGGTGAAGGCGCCGCGTTCGTGGCCGAACAGCTCGCTCTCGATCAGCTCGCGCGGGATAGCGGCCATGTTGATGGCCACGAACGGACCGTTCCGACGCTTGCCGTAGTCGTGCAGCGCGCGCGCCACGAGCTCCTTGCCGGTGCCCGATTCGCCATAGATCATGACCGAGAGATCGGTCGACATCAGGCGCGCCAGCGTGCGGTAGATTTCCTGCATGGCGGGCGAGCGACCGATCAGCGGCAGGCGATCCTCCTCGGCCGCCTCGCGCGGCGGGGCTGCCTCGCGCGGCGCCTGCTGGGCAAGCGCGCGTCCGACCACGCCCACCAGTTCCTTGAGGTCGAAGGGCTTGGGCAGATACTCGAAGGCTCCCCGCTCGGCGGCCTTCACGGCGGTTAGCAGCGTGGTCTGGGCGCTCATCACGATGATGCGCATTTCGGGCCGGATCCGCTTGATGCGCGGGATCAGGTCGAGGCCGTTGCCGTCGGGCATCACGACGTCGGTGATCACCAGATCGCCGTGGCCATCCTCCAGCCAGCTCCACAAGGTGGCGACCTCGCCGGTGGCGCGGACCTCGTAGCCGTGTCGGCCGAGGGCTTGCGACACGACGGTGCGGATGGCGCGGTCGTCGTCGGCGACGAGGATGACCGGAGGGGGACTCGGCATCGGTGACAGGCCTTTCAGGCGCTCGCGGCATCCTCGGCGCCGGCCGGCCGCATGGGCAGGACGACGTCGAACACCGTGCGGCGCGGCTCGCTGGTGAATTCCACGATCCCTCCGTGGTCGTTGACGATTTTCGCCACCAGGGCGAGCCCGAGCCCGGTGCCGTTGACCTTGCTGCTGACGAAGGCGTCGAACAGGTTTTCGCGAATCGACTCCGGCACGCCGCCGCCGTTGTCCTGCACCGACACCAACAGCGGCAGCTTCATGCGGGCGCGGACGCCGGGAACCGCCAACCGCACGCCCTGCCGGTAGGCGGTCGCGAGGACGACTTCGCCGCCTTGTTCGGGGACTGCCTCGCAGGCGTTCTTGACCAGATTCAGGAACACCTGGACCAGCTGGTCGCGGTTGCCCCAGACCGGCGGCAGCGAGGGATCGTAGGCCTCGACGAAGCGCACGCGTTTGCCGAAGCCGTTCTCGGCGACGCGGCGGACATGGCCAAGCACCTGGTGGATGTTGACGGGGCCGCGATCGACCGGGCGGCCGTCGGCGAACGCTTCCATGCGATCGACGAGGGCGACGATGCGGTCGGTTTCCTCGCAGATCAGCTGGGTCAGCTCGCGTTCGCTTTCGCCGAGATATTGTTCCAGCAGCTGGGCCGCGCCGCGAATGCCCGACAGCGGGTTTTTCACTTCGTGGGCCAGCATCGAGCCCATCGCGCTGACCGAACGGGCGGCACCCCTGTGCTGCATCTGGTGGTCGATCTTGCGGGCGATGGATTGTTCGTGCAGCGAGATCGCGACGCGCCGGTCGTCGTCGGCCAGCGGTGCCAGCAGGATGGCGACGAACTTGTTGCCGATGCGCGGCGAGGCCAGCGCGACGCCGTTTTCGCTCACCGCGGCGCCGCCGCGACGGACCTGGTCGAGCAGCGAAAACACAGGCGAATCAAGCGATACGAAGTCGGCCAGCGGGTGGTCTAGCAGCAGGCTTTTGCCGGTGCCGAAAAACTGTTCGGCGGCGGGATTGGCGAACTGGATGCGATTTT
>CAMDVZ010000075.1 GCA_945878895.1 Caenispirillum bisanense
TCCACGGCGTCGGTATAGTCGCGCATGAAATCGTAGACCACCGCGCGGGCCGAGGTTTCCGCGTTCATCAGCCCGACGGCCTGGCCGACATAGTAGGTGGCCAGCATTTGTGCCCCGGCGTGGCCGCCCTCGGCCAGCTTGTCGACGCGCGCCAGCGCGTGGCGGACGACCAGCCCCTGCAACGGCATCGGCAGCGGATCGGGCGCGCCCTCGGCACCCCACGCGTCGGTCCATGGCGAGCGCAGCTGGCGGGTGTACTTGCCGGTGCGGCTGCGCGAGCGGACGGTGTCGCGCGAGGTGGCGGCCAGCATCTTGGCCTTCACCGTCGCCGTCGTCTCGGCCTCGGCCGTGGTCAGCCATACCGAACCGGTCCAGGCGCCGTGCGCGCCCATCGCCATGCAGGCCGCCATCTGGCGGCCCGTGGCGATGCCGCCGGCCGCCAGCACGAACACGTCGGGGAAGTCGCGCACCGCCTCGATCACCTCGGGGACCAGCACCAGGGTCGAAATCTCGCCGCAATGGCCGCCCGCCTCGGTGCCGGCCACGATCAGTACCTCGACGCCGGCCTGGGCGTGGCGAATGGCGTGCTCGCGCGCGCCGGTCAGGGCGCCGACCGGGATGCCCTTTCGGCGGGCGCGTTCGAACATCGAGGCCGGTGGCACGCCGAGCGCATTGACGATCATGCCGATCGGATGGGCGAAGGCGACATCGAGCAGGCGCTCTGCGCCATCGCCGCGCATGTTGTGGCCGGCCGGGTTGGCCGAGGTCGTGTTCCACAGGTCCGCCGTCGCGATGCCGTGGCGGCTCAGCAGGCTCTCGACATAGGCGCGGTGTTCGGGCGGCACGCGCGCCTCGAGCTCGGCGGCGCCGACATCGCCTTCCTTGCCCTCCATCTTGTTGGGGATCAGCAAATCGACGCCGTAGGGCTTGCCGCCGGTCTTCTCGTCGAGCCAGGCGAGCTCGATCTCCAGCGTCTCGGGGGTGTGGCCGACCGCGCCCAGCACGCCCATGCCGCCGGCGTTGGTCACCGCGGCGATCACGTCGCGGCAATGGCTGAAGGCAAACAGCGGGAACTCGATGCCGAGCCGCGCGCAAAGGGCCGATTTCATGGTCGTGCTCCGTCCCTGGTCGTCGGCCTCCGGAGGTTCCGGAAACCGCATGGACGTTATCGCCGCGGCCGCGCGGCGTCCACGCGCGGGGATCGCCGCCCCCGCCGGTTTCCGCGACCTTGGCCCGCCCTTTTCCGTCGTTGCCGGATTGGTCCGACCATCGTACTCATTCTAACGACCGTTAGAGAATAGAGCGCGGCGGCGGGAGCGCGACTTCGCGTCGTCGATCCGCGCTGCCGCCTGGAGGAAACCGCCCGTGGTCGCGATCGCCGATCTGCCGCATCACCGCCCGCGTCCGGCCGACGCGAAAACCGCACTCGGCGGCATGCGGGTGATCGACTTCACCCATTTCCTCGCCGGCCCGATGTGCACCCTGATCCTGGCGGATTTCGGCGCCGAGGTGATCAAGATCGAGAACGCCGACCGCGGCGACGATTTCCGCGGCATGAAGATGTCGGCGGAGGTCGGCGGCGAGGGCGGGCCGTTCCTGTTCGCCAACCGCAACAAGCGCAGCGTCGGACTCGATCTGTCGCGTCCCGAGGGCCGCGAGGTGGTGCGCGGCCTGATCGCCGGTGCCGACATCGTGGTCGAGAATTTCTCGGCCGGCGTGATGAAGCGCCTGGGGCTGGACTACCCGACTGTATCGGTGACCAACCCCGGCCTGATCTATTGCTCGATCGGCGCCTATGGCCGCGACGGCGCGCTGGCGCATCGCGCCGGCTTCGATCCGGTTGCCCAGGCGGAGGGCGGCCTGATGGCGGTCAACGGCCATGCCGACGCCGCACCCGTGGCGATCGGCACGCCGGTGGTCGACATCTCGACCGGCATGTCGGCCAGCATCGCGGTGCTGGCGGCGATCGCGGCACGCCTGCGCCACGGCGCCGGCCAGTATGTCGAGGTCAACCTGTTCGACCAGGCCGTGGCGATGCTGGCGTATCTCGCCACCAACACGCTGATCACCGGCAACGATCCGGTGCGGGCGGGCAATCTCAGCGCCGGGTCGGTGCCGGTCGGCGTGTTCGAGGCGTCGGACGCGCCGATGTATCTGTGCTGCGCCAACGACCGCACCTATCACCGGCTGGCGACCGACGTGCTGGGCCGTCCCGAACTCGCAACCGATCCCGACTATGCCACCGCCGCGGCCCGGGTGCGCAACCGCGCGGCGCTGGTGGCGTTGTTGCGGGCGGCCTTCGCGACGGCGCCCAGGGCGACGTGGCTGGCGAAGATGCATGTCGCGGGCGTGCCGGTTGGCGCGGTCGCCAGCGTCCGCGAGGCGATGAACGGGGCGGAGATCCGCGAACGCGGCCTGCTCAGCCAGCTGCCGCGCGCGGGAGGTGCTGTTCCCCACATAGCCCCACCGTTCCGGCTCGGCGCCACGCCGGTGGTCGATCCGGTGGCGGCCCCGACGGTCGGCCAGCACACCGACGCGGTGCTGCGCGAGGCGCTGGGCCTGGACGACGCCGGCATCGCCGCGCTCGCCGCGACCGGCGCGCTGGGTACCAGGCGGGCGGGCGGGTGATGGCGGGAGGGTGCCCGACGGAGCGTGCCACGCGCGTTTGCCTTGAACCGACGATAGCGAGGATTTGAGCGATGGGACCTTTGGCGGGCGTAACGGTGATCGAGATGGCGGGGCTGGCGCCGGGGCCCTTCGCGGCGATGATGCTGGCCGACATGGGCGCGAGGGTGTTGCGGGTCGACCGGCCCGGCGCGCCGGAGTCGCGGCCGGGCGCCAGACCCAATCTGGTGAACCGCAACCGCGACGCCATCGCGCTCGACGTCAAGACACCCGAAGGCGTCGCCGCGTTGCGGCGGCTGATCGGCTCGGCCGACGCGCTGATCGAGGGCTTCCGGCCCGGCGTCATGGAACGGCTGGGGCTGGGACCCGACGCGTGCCTGGCGGCCAATCCGAAGCTGGTGTACGGGCGCATGACCGGCTGGGGCCAGGACGGGCCGCTGGCGCTGGCGGCCGGCCACGACGTCAACTACATCGCGCTGACCGGCGCGCTGCACTCCGTGGGGACGGCCGACGACATCGCCATTCCGCTCAACCTGATCGGCGATTTCGCGGGCGGCGGCATGTTTCTCGCCGTCGGCATTCTGGCGGCACTCTACGAGGCGAAATCCTCGGGCAAGGGCCAGGTGGTCGATACCGCGATGGTCGACGGCGCCAACGCGCTGATGATGTACATGCACGCCTACCGGGCGGCGGGAAACTGGAGCGACACGCGCGGCAGGAACGTGCTCGACGGCGGTTCGCATTTCTACGCCGTCTATAGCACGCAGGACGACCGGCATGTCTCGGTCGCGGCCTCGGAGCCGAAATTCTACGCCGAGCTGCTGCGTTTCACCGGCCTCGACACCGCGACCGACTTGCCCGCGCAACACGACAAGAGCCAATGGCCGGCGATGAAGGCGCGGCTGGCCGCCATCTTCGCCACGCGAACGCGCGAGCAGTGGTGCGCCCTGATGGAAGGCAGCGACGCCTGCTTCGCGCCCGTGCTGACGATGGGCGAGGCGATCGACCATCCACACAATCGCGCCCGCGGCGCCTTCGTGGAGATCGACGGCGTCGTGCAACCGGCACCGGCGCCGCGCTTCGGCCGCAGCGTGCCCGACATGCCAACGGCACCGAAGCCGAGCGGCGTCGACACCGAGGCGACGCTGGCGAAATGGGGTTTCGGCGTCGACGAGGTCGCGGCGTTGAAGAAAGCGGGCGCGCTGCTGTAACCGCGAGGGTTCGCGCCGCCGTCAGGTCCATGTCCGCGTCGTCGGGTAGAGAAACGGGATCGCAACGACGAACGCCGCGTGGACTTTCGATGCACTATTGCCGCCGTCTGCTCGGCGAAGGCCTGCTCTTGCTCGGCCTCGCGCTCGCGTGGTGGCTGTTCCGGCGTCACCGCCGCATCGCCAAGGACCACCGTCCGGTGGTCCGAAGTTTCCACTGGATGCTGGCGACGCTGGCGGGCGAGGCGATCGCCACGTTGCTGGCGCTGGGCTGCGGCGGCGCCGGCCTCGCGATGGCGCTGCACGGATAGCGATGGTGAGCTATGCTTCGCGCCGAACGAGCGGGAGGCGTGGCCATGCCGAGACTATCGATCGTCGGCGCGCTGATCGCACTCGTTGGATGCGAGACGGTGGAGGCGCCAGCACGACCATCGCCTCTTCCCATCATGGGGGATTGGATGGTGTTTTTCGATTCCGGCAGGTCCACGCTGACAGAAACGGCAAGCGCCGCGGTTCGCCAATTGGCGGCCGCTGCCGCCCGTTACGAGTTGGACATTCAGATAGACGCACACACCGACTCTGTAGGCAGTCGCCAGGCCAACCTCGCGTTGTCGTGTCGGCGGGCCGAATCGATACGTCAGGCGCTGGTCGAATTCGGGATCTCTGCTCGCAGGATAGACGTCCGGGCGCGCGGCGATACTCAACCGATCGTCCAGATCGGTCCGGGCGTCGCCGAGCCGCAGAACCGGCGCGCTGAAATGTACTTGGGGCGCAACAATAAATCGCGAATACCGGATCCGTGTGCGACCATTGGTGTGCCGCCATCCCCCCCGAAACCCAACACTCCATGACCCTCCCCGTCCTGCGCACCATCGACATGCACACCGGCGGCGAGCCGACGCGGATCGTCGTGGAGGGCTGGCCTTCGTTCGAAAGTCCGACCTTGCTTGGCAAGCGGCGCGAGGCGCGCGAGAGGCACGACCATCTGCGCCGCGCCCTGATGCACGAGCCGCGCGGGCACGCCGACATGTATGGCGCGCTGCTGGTCGAGCCCGATCATCCTGCCGCCGATTTGGCCGTGCTGTTCATGCACAACGAGGGCTACAGCACGATGTGCGGCCACGCCACCATCGCGCTGGCGCGCTGGGCGGTCGACACCGGCCGCGTCGCGCGGGTCGCGCCCGAGACCGTCGTGCGGCTGCAATGTCCGTGCGGCCTGGTGGTGGCGCACGTGGCGGTGAGCGATGGCCGCGCCGGCATGGTGCGGTTCGACAGCGTGCCGGCGTTCGCGTTTGCCCTCGACGCCATCGTGCCGACCCGCACCTGGGGACCGGTGACGGTCGATATCGGCTACGGCGGCGCCTTCTACGCGGTGGTCGACGCCGCCACCATCGGGCTCGACGTGCGCGCCTCGCCGGTGCGCCAGCTGATCGACGCGGGCGAGGAGATCGCGATCGCGGCCGCCAACTCGCTGCGGCTGGAGCATCCCGACGATCCCGATCTGGCGTTCGTCTACGGCACCATCCTGACCGATGGCGGCACCGGCGCGCGAACCGAGGGCGACTGGCCGGGACCCAGCCGCAATGTCTGCGTGTTCGCGGGCCGCCAGGTCGACCGCAGTCCGACGGGCAGTGGCGTGACCGCGCGCATCGCCTTGCAGATCGCGCGCAAGCAGACCCGGATCGACCAGACCTGCGTCTACGAAAGCATCACCGGCGCCCGCTTCGAGGGCCGCGCGGTGTCCGAAACCCGCGCCGGCCGCCACCGCGCCGTGATCGTGCAGGTCGCCGGCGAGGCGCACTACATCGGCGAGAGCGTGTTCCGCTTCGAGCCCGACGACGCGTTGACGTGGGGATTCGCCGTCGAATAGACCGGCGCGCTTCGCCGGCCGCCGATTTTACCCGGATGAAATTGGACGCCGCCGCCGCCGGCTGCTATCGCCGCGCCGACGCAATCGGGCGAGCGGGGCGGGACCATGAAACGCGACGACAGAAGTGCCGCGATCGCGGCCTACCGGGAGCGCAAGGCGGCACCCGGCATCTACGCCGTGCGCTGCGCCGCCTCGGGCGAGGTCTGGGTCGGCCACACCCCGACGCTCGACACGGTCCGGAACCGGACCTGGTTCACGCTGAGAATGGGCGGCCACGTCGACCACGGCATCCAGGCCGCCTGGCGCGCGCACGGCGCCGACGGCTTTGCGTTCGAGGAGCTGGAGCGGCTGGAGGAAGAGCCGGTGGCGCACGTCCGCGAGTCGGCGCTGAAGACGCGCGCGGCCCACTGGCGCGCGACGCTGGGGGCGAAGACGATCTGAGGCGAGAGCGGACAGCCCCTACTTCCCCGCCCGGTCCATCGCTTCCCAGTCGAACAGGCTGGGTTGCTTGTCGCCGAAGCGGGCGACGGCCTGGCGGTGATAGTCGGTGGTGCGCGCGATGGCCTGGCCGTAGGCTTCCAGCTCGAGCGTCGCGTGCAGGTCGAGATTGAAGGACTGGTTGAGCGCGTTTTTCGACAGCGCGATGGCGGTCTGCGAGGCGTGGCGGAAGCGGCCGGCCAGCTTGCGTGCCTCGGCCATGATCGTCTCGGGGGAATGGATGGCGTAGACGATGCCGAGCGATTTGGCTTCGTCCGCCGGCAGGCGGCGGGCGCTGAACACCAGTTCCTTGGCGCGCTGCAGGCCAACGATCCGGGGCAGCAGGAAGAAGCCGGCCCAGTCCGGCACCAGGCCGATGCGGCCGAACGCCTGCAGGAAGAACGATTTCGGCGTCGCCAGAATGAAGTCGCCGGCCAGCGCCAGGTTGCAGCCGGCCCCCGCCGCGGCGCCGTCGACCACCACGATCAGCGGCAGTTCGAGATTGATGATGGCGTGCAGGCGCGACTGGGCGGCGCGCATGCGGTCGCGACCCTCGGCCGGCGTCTCCGCGCGGCCGCGCATGCCCTTGACGTCGCCGCCGGCCGAGAAGGCGCCACCCGCACCGGTGAGGATGACGGCCTTCACTTCCTCGCCCGCCTTGCGGCGCACCTCGGCCAGCACGTGGTCGAACTCGACCCGCATTTCCTGCGACAGCGCGTTGCGCGCTTCGGGACGGTTGAGCGTGATGGTCGCGATCTCGTCGCTGATGTCGAACTTGATTTGCGTGAGTTCCACGGGCGTCCTCCGGCTTCGATTGCCGGCAGTCTATGCCGTGGTCGCGCGCGCCAACAAGGTGCGGCCCGCGGTCAGCTTCGCCCGTCGAACCAGCGCCGCTTGAGCCACAAGGCCGCCGACACGAGCGAGATCAGCACCGGCACCTCGACGAGCGGTCCGATGACGGTAGCGAAGGCGACCGGCGAGGCCAGCCCGAACGTGGCGATCGCGACGGCGATGGCGAGTTCGAAATTGTTGCTGGCGGCCGTGAAGGCGATCGCGGTCGTGCGCGGATAGTCGGCCTCGATCAGCCGGCCCATCCAGAAGCTGACGACGAACATGACCAGGAAGTAGATCGACAGCGGGATCGCGATGCGCACGACGTCGAGCGGCAGCGCCAACACCATGCCGCCCTTGAGGCTGAACATCGCCGAGATGGTGAACAGCAACGCGATCAGCGTGATGGGTCCGATCTTCGGCAGGAACCGGTTCTCGTACCAGTCCATGCCGTGGCGCCGGACGAGGAACCGGCGGGTCAGGAAGCCCGCGAGAAACGGCACGCCGAGATAGACCACGACCGATTCGGCGATCAGCCGGAAGTCGACCGCCACGACGCTGCCTTTGGCGCCGACCAGCGGCGGCAGCACCGCGAGGAAAAACCACGCGTAGGCACTGAAGAACACGATCTGGAAGATCGAGTTGAAAGCCACCAGGGCCGCGACGTACTGGCTGTTGCCGCCCGCCAGCCGGTTCCACACCACGACCATGGCGATGCAGCGCGCCAGGCCGATCAGGATCAGGCCAGTCATGTATTCGGGCTGGTCGCGCAGGAAGAGGACGGCGAGGCCGAACATCAGGAACGGGCCGATGAGCCAGTTCTGCACCAGCGACAGCACCAGCACGCGCCAGTCCCGGAAGACCAGCGGCAGCTCCTCGTAGCGCACGCGCGCCAGCGGCGGGTACATCATGAGGATCAGCCCGATCGCGATCGGGATATTCGTCGTGCCGAACGACTGGCGGTCGAGGAAGACCGGCAAGCCCGGAAACATCGAGCCCAGGGCTATGCCCGCCGCCATGGCGGCGAAAATCCAGACCGTGAGGTAGCGGTCGAGGAACGAGAGTTTGCCGGGTGGGGGCTCGCCTGACATCGGGTGCCTCGGTCTCGCGGGGTCCGACTTCGGACCGCCATGATTCGGTTGCGATGGACTTCCTGCTCGTCGGTCGATGCGCCGACGGCGTCCGCCCTTGTAGCGCGGCGGCGTCGTGCCGTCCGCGACGCGGGGGGTCGGCGGCGGAATTTCGTCGAATTGTAATGCGGGCGTCATTAATTTGGATCATTCGAGAAGTATGGAAATGAAAGATGTGGCGGTGGGGTTCGCGGCGCTTTCGCAGGAGACGCGTCTCGCCCTGATGCGCCAGTTGGCGGCGAAGGGAGTCGGCGGCATGGCCGCCGGCGAGCTTGCGAGCGCGCTGGGGCAATTGCCTTCCACGCTGTCGTTCCACCTGTCGGCGCTCGAGCAGGCCGGACTCGTCAGGTCGAGGCGGCAGGGTCGCCACGTCGTCTACGCGGTGCGCCTGTCGGGTCTGCGCGCGCTGTTCGGGTTTATCGCGGAAACCTGCTCGCCCTGGCGGCCGGGGCTCGGCGGCGAACTGGCCCGGCTGTTGCCGGCCGAAGCGGAGGATGATCCCATGCAAGCCTCGTTCAACGTCCTTTTCCTGTGCACCCACAACTCGGCGCGTTCGCTGATGGCGCAGTCCATTCTCGAACAGGTCGGCAAGGGGCGCTTCAACGCCTACTCGGCCGGATCGGACCCCGCGGCGAACCCGATGCCCGAAGTGATCGCGAAGCTGCGCGTGCTCGGCCACGACGTTTCGGGCCTGCACTCCAAGTCCTGGGAGAAGTTCACCGCGTCCGACGCGCCACGCATGGACTTCGTCATCACCCTCTGCGACACGCTGCAGGGTCAGATTTGCCCCGACTTCGGCGCCAGGGTCGTCACGTCCGCCTGGCCGCTGCCCGATCCCGCCAAGTTCACCGGCAGCGACATCGAGCGGGCGTCGATGATCAACGGCCTCTACGGGATGATCCGGCGGCGGCTGGAAGCCTTCATCAATCTGCCCTACGCGACGCTCGACGCCATGGCCCTGAAGAAGCGCCTCGACGAGCTCGGCGACATCAACAACGCGACCGTGTGAGAGGAGATACCGTGCGGATTGGCATCAATGGCATGGGCCGGATGGGCCGGCTGGCGCTGCGGGCGGCCATGGGCGGCGTTCGCCGGGCCACGGACGATCCGCGCGCCGACAACCGGCTGGACGTCGTGCACGTCAACGAGATCAAGGGCGGTGCCGCCGCCACGGCGCATCTTCTGGAATTCGACAGTGTCCATGGCCGCTGGCACGCCGCGTTCGACGTCGATGGAGACGCCGGAATCGCGATCGGGGGCAAGTCAATCGGCTTTGGCGCGGCGGCGATGCCGGGCGACGTTGCCTGGGGCGATCTCGGCTGCGATGTCGTGCTCGAATGCACCGGCAAGTTCCTGACGCCGCAGGCGCTGCAGGGCTACTTCGACCGCGGCGTGAAGCGGGTCATCGTGGCGGCACCGGTCAAGCACGAGGCCGCGCTCAACGTGGTCGTCGGCGTCAACGACCATCTCTACGATCCCGCCCGGCACCGGCTCCTGACGGCGGCCTCCTGCACCACGAATTGTCTCGCGCCGGTCGTGAAGGTGATCCACGAGGCCATCGGCATCCGGCACGGCCAGATCACCACCATCCACGATCCGACCAACACCAACGTCGTCGTCGACGCGCCGCACAAGGATCTGCGACGCGCCCGTTCGGCGATGCTGTCGTTGCAGCCGACCACCACCGGCAGCGCCACGGCCATCGCGCTCATCTATCCGGATCTCGCGGGCAAGCTGAACGGTCACGCCGTGCGCGCGCCGGTGCTGAACGCCAGCCTGACCGACTGCGTCTTCGAGCTGCGGAGCACGACCACCGAAGCCGCCGTCAACGACCTGTTCGCCGCCGCCGCCCGCGGGCCGCTCGCGGGCATCCTGGGGTTCGAGACGCGACCGCTGGTGTCGGCCGACTATTGCAACGACACGCGCAGTTCGATCGTCGACGCGCCCAGCACGATGGTGACCGACGGCACGCTGCTCAAGGTCTACGCCTGGTACGACAACGAGATCGGCTATGTCTGCCGCATGGTCGATCTCGCCAACATCGTGGCGCGGGCGGGCGTGTGATGCCGGCGGCGGCGCGCGACTACCTGATCGTCACGGCGTCCTACTGGGGATTCACCCTGGTGGACGGCGCGCTGCGGATGCTGGTGCTGCTGCACTTCTTCCAGCTCGGCTACTCGCCCTTCACGCTCGCCTTCCTGTTCCTGCTCTACGAGATCGCCGGCATCCTCGCCAATCTCGGCGGTGGCTGGCTGGCCTCTCGCTTCGGTATCCCGCGCATGCTGGCGGTCGGCCAGGCGCTGCAGATCGTCGGCCTTGTCATGCTGTCCGCACTCGACCCGGCCTGGACCGTCGCGACCTCGGTCGCATGGGTGGTGGCTTCGCAGGGGATCGCCGGGCTGGCGAAGGACTTCACCAAAACGGCCTCGAAATCGGCCATCAAGGCGACGTCGACGGGCGGCTCGGGTCAACTCTTCAAATGGGTCGCCTGGTTCACCGGCTCGAAGAACGCGATGAAGGGCGTCGGTTTCTTCGTCGGTGGCCTGCTGCTCGACGCGATCGGGTTCGTGCCGTCGCTGTGGGCGATGGCGGGTGTCATCGGTGTCATTTTCGTCGCCGGACTTGCCCTGCTGCCGCGCGAACTGGGCAAAGCAGGTTCGTCGAAGACCGTGCGGAAACTGTTCTCGAAGTCGCGCGGCGTCAATCTGCTGGCCGCCGCCCGCGTCTTCCTCTTCGGCGCACGCGAGGTCTGGTTCGTCGTGGGTCTGCCGGTATTCCTCTACGCCGCCGGCTGGCGGTTCGTCGAAGTGGGCGCCTTTCTCGCGGCCTGGACGATCGGATATGGCGGCATGCAGGCGGTCGCGCCGGCTCTCGTTGCCCGCAGCGACGACGGGCTCAGCCGCGAGGTGCCGAATTCGCGCCTGTGGGCGGGCATGCTCGTGGCGATTCCCGTCGTGCTGGCCATTCTCCTCGAGCGCCCCGGCTTGTGGCATCCCGACTACGTGGTGGTCGCCGGGCTGGTATTGTTAGGGTTTCCCTTCGCCATCAACTCGTCGCTGCATTCCTACCTGATCCTGGCCTACGCCGGCTCGAAGAAGGCGGCCGAGGATGTCGGTTTCTACTACGCCGCGAACTCGGCCGGCCGGCTGATCGGCATGCTGCTGTCGGGCGCGCTGTACCAGTATGGCGGGATGACGGCCTGTCTGGCTGGCTCCGCAGCCATGCTTGCGGCCTGCTGGGCGATCACGTTCGCGCTGCCGGTCCGTCTCGAAATCGGCGGCCCGCCGAACCGGATGGCGTAGAGTCGCGCGTCCGGGGCTGCGATCAGATCAGCGCCTTCCACTCCTTCACCCACTCGACCGCGTCCTCGTCGGGAAGCGGCTGGGTGGAAGCGTCGACTTCGAAGCGATCGCCGAGCCGCCTGGCGCCGAATTTCCGGAACACCGCGTCCATCTGCTTGCCACCGCCGCAGAAGGTGTCCTGATAGGTCATGTCGCCCAGCGCGATCAGGCCGTAGCGCCAGCCCGACAGGTCCGGCTTGTCGCGCTCCAGCGCCTGGTGCAGCGGCAGCATGTTGCTGGGGATGTCGCCCGAGCCATGCGTGGCGCACACCACCAGCAAGGTGTCGTGGCCGGCCAGATCGGCGACCGCGACGGCCTTTTCGGTGATCGCGACCGCGTGGCCATCGGGCACCAGGTGATCGCGCACGGCTTCGGCCACCAGCTGGCCGTTGCCCGACTCGGTGCCCACGAGGATGAGGATGTTGGCCATGGCCGGCCGCTCCCGCCATTAATTCGGTATCGTGATGCCGAATTAACGATTCATCCCGCGAAGCGCAAGACCGTTCTGTCGCGGCCGCGGCCGGCGGGACGGGCTCACTTGCGTGGCGCGCGCGGCGGCGGCGGCACCACCGTACCGCCAAGTTGCATGACGAAACCCGTCGCGATGACCTTGGCCTGGTCGATCAGCCAACCCGCCATGCCGGCAGTGTGGCCACCTTTCTGCCACGTGCTTTTGCCCGGCGTCGCCGTCGTGCAGGTGAAATACACGTGCTTGTGCTGGGTGGCCGTGTCTTCGGCCCCGAGCACCGCCGGCCCCTGGTGCCCCGGCGCGACAATGGTCTGGCCGTGGGTCGTGAAGGTGACGTGGAATTCGCCGAAGTGGCACTTCCACGTGGTTTTTCCGGCCGCGGTCGTGGGTGCGTAGCAGTGCGCCGGCCGCACCGAGATGTGCTTGTCGAAGATCGAGGTCGAGGTCGCGCCGCCCCCGAGCCAACCTTCCTCGCGGAGATACCAGTAGTTCTGGGAATCCGGCGCCTTCAGCACGAAATTCCACGCATACATCTGGGTGTCGCTGACGATGACGGCGGCCATGGTGACGCTCCGGAGTACAGATCGGCACCGCTACGGCATACCGATGTGAGGGAGCGGTCACGTTGTCGGATGGCCGGCGCGTTGTCCAGTGGAACCGCCCGGCGATCCGGATCCATCAATGGGTCCGACCCCGCGTTTACCGCGGGGGACCCGTGTGCCAAAGTACACGCCGTTCCGAACGGCAAACCGATGGCGGCCCGATGACCACCGAAACCATTCTCGTCGACATTGCCGACGGCGCCATGACCATAGTGCTGAACAGGCCACAGCGGCTCAACGCGATGAGTCACCAGTTGATCGTGGAGTGCAACGCGGCGCTGGACCAGGCGCGCGACTCTGCCGATGTCCGGGCGGTGCTGCTGACCGGCAGCGGTCGCGGCTTCTGCGCCGGGGCGGACCTGTCGGGCACCGGTCCGGCGGGCGAGGGTACCAGCGACGTCGGCGAGGCGATGGATCGCATCTTCAATCCGCTGATCCGGCGCATTCGCTCGCTGCCAAAGCCAGTGATCGCGGCCGTCAACGGCGTGGCGGCCGGCGGCGGCGCCAACCTGGCGCTGGCCTGCGACATCGTGCTGGCGGCGCGCTCGGCGCGGTTCGACCAGGCGTTCGTTCGCATCTCGCTGATCCCCGACCTCGGGGGCACGTACTTCCTGCCCCATCTGGTGGGCGACGCGCGAGCCCGTGCGCTCGGCATGCTGGGCACCTCGGTGCCGGCCGAGCAGGCCGAACGCATGGGCATGATCTGGCAAGCGGTCGACGACGCGGCCCTGATGGGCGAGGCGTGCGCGATGGCGCGCAAACTGGCGGCCGGTCCGACACTGTCCTACGCGGCCATCAAGCTGGCGATGAACAAGGCGGCCACCAACTCGCTCGACCAGCAGCTCGACCTCGAACGCGACCTGCAGCGCGATCTGGGGAAAAGCGCCGACTTCAAGGAGGGCGTCGCGGCGTTTCTCGCCAAGCGGCCCGCGACATTCGCCGGCAAATAGAGCCCACGACGGAGACTGAATCGATGACGTACACGACGATCAAGCTCGAGCGCGCCGACGGGCTCGCGACCCTGACGCTCAACGCACCCGAGCGTCTCAACGCGGTGTCGCGCAAGATGATCGGCGAGCTCAAGACCTGCTGGGAAGAGCTGGCGGCCGACGAGTCCGTGCGCTGCGTGCTGCTGACCGGGGCGGGCCGCGGCTTCTGCGCCGGCGCCGATCTCGCCGATCCCGACCGCGAGGCCAGCGCGACGGCAGATTCCGGCTCGGCGCTCGACAAGTACTTCAATCCGGTGATCCGCCAGATGCGGAGCATGCCCAAGCCGGTCGTCGCGGCCGTCAACGGCGTGGCCGCGGGCGTCGGCATGAGCTTCGCGATGGCCGCCGACATCGCCATCGCCGCCAAATCCGCCAGCTTCCTCCAGGCCTTCGCGCGCATCGGCCTGCTGCCCGACGGCGGCAGCACCTGGTTCCTGCCGCGCGTGGTCGGCGACGCGCGGGCTCGCGCGCTGGCGATGCTGGCGCCGCAGATCCCGGCCGAGAAGGCGCGCGACTGGGGCATGATCTGGGACGTGGTCGAGGATGCCGACCTGATGCCGACGGCGATCGCGATGGCGCGCAAGCTGGCGGATGGCCCGACCATGGCGCTGGGGCGCATCAAGGCGGCGATGAACGCGACGGCCGGCAACGATCTGTCGGCCCAGCTCGACGTCGAGCGGGACTACCAGCGCGATCTCGGCAAGAGCGAGGATTTCAAGGAAGGCGTTGCCGCGTTCCTCGCCAAGCGCTCCGCGAAGTTCAAGGGACGGTAGTCAGCCCAGACCGACGCGGCCGGGTGCGCCGGCGGCGGTGCGGCCGGAGAGTACGTCCAGCGCCGCAGCATGGGTGACCCGGTCGCCGGCGGCGACGATGCTGCCGTCGCTGTCGCGGTCGACCGGCTTGCCGCGCCAGTCGGTGACGATGCCGCCGGCGCCCTCGATCACCGGAATCAGGGCCGCGAAATCGTGCAGCTTGAGGCCGGCCTCGACGACGAGGTCGACGAAGCCCGACGCCAGCAGGCCGTAGGCGTAGCAATCGCCGCCCCAGCGGAACAGTTTCGTGGCGTGCGCGAGGGCACGGTGACGCGGTTCGGTCTCGGCGTCGAACATGATCGGCGCGGTCGAATACATCGACGCCGACGACAATCCCGGACAGGCGCGCGTGCGGATCGGCTGGCCGTTGAAGGTCGAGGGTTGCCCCGCGACGCCGAGCCAGCGCTCGCCCATGATCGGCTGGTCGATCACGCCGAGAACGGGGCGTCCCCGGTGCAGCAGGCCGATCAGCGTGCCGAAC
>CAMDVZ010000076.1 GCA_945878895.1 Caenispirillum bisanense
CATCTTCGCCGCCGCATTGGCCATCGAGGACGTTCGCCATGAGCGCCACTGGAGTGGCGCGCTCCCGGACGGTGCGACATCGGCGAGGTTTCCGTCGATGCAACAAGCGCTCCGGAGCCGGGACGGCCTTCACCCGATTGCCCGGCATCGCGTCGCGGCCACAATTCCGACAAGCCCCGGGCTATGCTAGAGAACCGCGACTGATCGCGTCCATGCCCGGTGCCCCATGCGTCGTTCCCTCGGCCTGCCCCTCCTCCTCGCCACCTGTCTCGTCGCGACTCCGGCGCTGACTCAACGGTCGAGCGACGCCGAACTGCTCGACATCCTGACGCGGCGCATGAAAATTTGCGCCGAGCAGACCGAAACCTCGGCCCGCCTGTCCTGCTACGATCGCGTCGAATCGAACCTTTCGGCGCCAACCGGCACGCCCGCCGCCCGGGTACTGGCGCCGCCGGCGACCATGACGCCCCCCGGCACCCAGCCGCTTGCGCCCCCGGCACGACCCGGCGAGGACCAGCAGGTATTCCGCGATCCGGCCACCGGCCGTGTCTACGACCCCTCGAAGGTCGGCAAGGACGATGGCAAGCCCGTGCCGCCGGAGGATCGCGCCTTCGATCCACGCGCCCAGGGCCGCAGCATCATCGGTCCGGCGCCGGGCGTCTATTCCGGCGCGCCGCGCAGCGACACGCCGGTCACCCGCGTGATCGGCAGCGTGCCGCGCGTCTCGGGACCCGGCTCCAACGTGCCGATCGTGACGCTCGAACTGCCCTCGCTGCGGGTCGTTCCCGGCGGCCGCTGGCAGCTCACCATGAACCTCGCCAACAATGGCCAGCGCGTGATCGAGGCGCTGATCGGCTGCACCTTCAACAACGGCGACCGCCGGGTCGACGAGGTCAACGTCAGCCTGCGCAACGTCGGCCCCGGCGACAAGGTAACGGCCGAGATCCCGGGCCCGCCGTCCAGCATCTTCGTCGACAACGCCCCCTGCGCGGTGATCGCGCCGTTGCAGTAGGCGGCCGTCCGGCAAAGCGAGCGTCGCGCCGCGGACCGCTACGGGCGCGGGACGAATCGCCCGCTGCGGCGCCACGCTCCTTGACGCCACGCGAGCGGCATGACACGGTGCCGCCGGCTTGGCGTCGCGCGGTGCGTGCTTGCCGGAACATTCCTCTTGTGCGAGCAGAGTCAGCCCATGTCCAGCGGACCGATCCCGCCCTCGCCCGAACTCGCCGCCGATTTCCCGGTCGAGACCCAGACCAGCGACGCCGACAAGGCGTTCCTGCTCGACATGCGTCGCCTGTTCCGCGATCTGGCGCCGGCCTACGACTATCTGGAAATCGGCTCCTACCTCGGCGGCAGCCTGGCGCCGTTCCTCTCCGATCCCGGTTGCCGGGCCATCCTGTCGGTCGACGAGCGCGGCGCCACCCTGCCCGACGAGCGCGGCGCGCTGTTCGACTATGCCGGCGTCACCACCGGCTCGATGCTCGACAGGCTGCATCGCGCCGGCCTCGCGACCACCAAGCTCGCGACCCACGACGGCCCGATCGACACGCTGCCGGCCGACGACCGGCGGTTCGACCTCGCCTTCATCGACGGCGAGCACACCGACCAGGCCTGCTTTCGCGACTTCCTGTGGGCGCTGCCGCTGATGAAGCCGACATCGGCGATCATGTTCCACGACAGTTCGCTGATCCACAAAGCGATCCGCCTGATCGCGCTAGTGCTGCGCCAGAGCGACCGGCCGTTCCGCCTGCTGAAGAAGGCCGACTCGGAAATGTCGGCGGTGTTCCTCGGGGACCTCGCCGCCCGTGATCTCGATGGGTATTTCGAAGCCGGCGAAACCATCGCCGATTTCTACGCCGCGTCGGAACTGCACGTGCTGACCGCCAACATCCGCAACCGGGTCCGCGCCGGGCCGGGCGAGGAGCGGCTGGTCGCCTTCACGGTCGAGCCGCCGCGGGCGGAGAAGGCGTATCTGGATTGACGCGACCGGTCCGCGCGCCGTGCCATTGGCCGGTGCACGAGCATTGCACGCCACACCCGTTGTCGCGTCATCACGCCATCGGGATTTGACACTGCCTGTCCAGGCGCGAAGTCTGCCGCCATGACCACCGCCACAACCGCCGTCGCCGTCGCCGGCCTGCGGGCCGAGATCGCTGCCTGCACGGTCTGCGCCGCCCACCTCGCTGCCGGCCCGCGACCGGTCGTGCGGTTCAGCGCCACGGCGCGACTGGTCATCGTCGGTCAGGCGCCGGGGGCGCGCGTGCATGCCAGCGGGGTGCCGTGGGACGATGCCAGCGGCGAACGGCTGCGCGAATGGACCGGCCTCGACCCGGCCACGTTCCACGACGCGGCGAAGGTGGCGCTGATACCGATGGGCTTCTGCTACCCCGGCACCGGCGCCAGCGGCGATCTGCCGCCACGTTCCGAATGCGCGCCGCTGTGGCACGACCGCGTGCTCGCCCTGCTGCCGGCCGATCGCCTGACCCTGCTGGTCGGCGGCTACGCCCAGGAGCACTATCTGCCGGCAACCAAGCGGATGACCCTGACCGAACGGGTCCGCGACGGCCGCGCCCATGGCCCCGCCTTCATCCCGCTGCCGCATCCCTCGTGGCGCAGCGGCGGCTGGATGAAGCGCAGCCCGTGGTTCGAAACCGACATTCTTCCGCCGCTTCGGGCGGCCGTCCGCGCGTCTCTCGAACTCCGGTGAGCTTTGTCGGCGGCGACCGTATCGGTTCGGGATGACATCGGCGGAATTCGCGCGACGGTACGCCCGGCGATCGGCCCAATGCTGGCGCTGATCGCTCACCGCTCGACGTCCCTCGCGCAGCGCTTTCACGAACTCGGGCAGGCCGATCCGGCGGCCACGCCGCAACCGTTCGGCGGTCGGGATCCCCTCGAGCTGGTCGAGCCTCGAACCAATCTCGCGGTCGACGATGACGCAGGCATGCTCGGCCCGGTGTCGTACTCGGCCCGGTGGCTCGTCTCTCCGGTCGCCTGCTACCTGATCCAGCCCTCGCGATACATGACCGCGCAGTTCCGTGTAACCAGTTCACGCGCGTTGGAAGTCTGTCCGCCCGCAACCAGCGCGTTCCACGCGGCCGCGCAAACCGCCGGATTCGTCGCGCCGCTCGCCTGACGCCAGCCCTGTTCGTACATGATCTGGCAATTGTTCTTCACCACGATCCCGACGTTGCCAAGCTGCTTCGCCCCGGACAGCGCCGCGTGCGCGGCCTGGCATTGCGGGTTGACGGGGGAAGTCGCGGGATCCGGTCGCCAACCGTTCGCGTACGTGACGGGGCAGTTCCGCGCGACCAGTTCCCTGACGCTGTCGATCTGGCCCGCGGCCGCGAGGGCGTCGAAGGCCGGCTTGCAGGCCGCTGGATCGCTGTTGCCGGCTCCCGAAAGCCAGCCGTTGGCGTACATGGTCTGGCAATTGTTCGTGACCAGAATTCTGGCGTTGCCGACCTGGCGCGTCGTCGACAACGCATTCCAGGCCGAGACAAAATTGGCGATCGGGCCGAGCGCGACCTGAGCTTCCGCCACCGATGTCGATAGCGCGAAAATCGCGCCGATGAACACACTTCGCATTCGAGCCTCCCCTGGCCGGTATTCCCCGGTCGAACCGCTCATCGCCCCTCGCGCAGCGCCTTCACGAAATCCGACAGGCCGATCTGGCGGCCACGCCGCAACCGCTCGGCGGTCAGGATCGCCTTGAGCTGGTCGAGGCTGGAGCTGATCTCGCGATTGACGATGACGTAGTCGTACTCCGCCCAGTGACTCATCTCGTCGGCCGCCTTGGACATCCGCTTGGCCACCACCTCGGCGGGATCGAGCGCGCGGGTGACGAGGCGGCGTTCGAGCTCGCGCGTCGAGGGCGGAAGAATGAAGACGCTGACCAGATCGTCGCGGGCGCGCTCGACCAGCTGCTGGGTGCCTTGCCAGTCGATGTCGAACAGCATGTCCTTGCCGGCCGCCAGGGTGCTTTCGACCGGCTCGCGCGGCGTGCCGTAGTAATTGTCGAACACCTGGGCGTATTCGAGCATCTCGCCGCGGTCGATCATGCCACGGAAGCCGGCGACGTCGACGAAACGATAGTCGACGCCGTCGCGTTCGCCCGGCCGCTTGGGCCGGGTGGTGGCGGAGATCGACAGCTCGATCTCGGGGTCGTCCAGCAGCAGGCGCGACAGCGTCGTCTTGCCCGCCCCCGACGGCGAGGACAGCACCAGCATCAGGCCGCGCCGCACGATGGGCGCGTCGGCCAGCTGGACGGCCGGCCTACTCGACATTCTGCACCTGCTCGCGCAGCTGCTCGATGGCGCTCTTCAGATCGATGCCGATGCGGGTCAGTTCGATGTCGGCCGACTTCGAGCACAGCGTGTTGGCCTCGCGGTTGAACTCCTGGCACAGGAAGTCGAACTTGCGACCGATTGGCTGGTTGGGGCCAGCCGACGCCAGCAGGTCGCGCGCCTGGGCGATGTGGGCGGCGAGACGATCGAGTTCCTCGCGCACGTCCGCCTTGCCGACCTGCAGCGCGATCTCCTGCGCCAGGCGCTCCTCCGACAGCGCCGGCACCCGCCCGAGAATGTCGGCGAGCTGGGTCTCGAAGCGAGCGCGCACGACTGCTCCCTGCGCGCCGCCGCGCCCCTCGGCCCGGTCGCGCAAGGAAACGATGGTGTCGAGATGGGTGGTCAGCATCACCGCCAGCCGCGCGCCCTCCTCGGCCCGCGCTTTCGCCAGCCCCTTGAGCGTCGCCTTCAGGCTGTCAAGAATGCGCCCGTCGCGACCGGTCAGTTCCTCTTCGCTGGGCGGTGCGGCGACCTCGTCGACCACCACGCCACGTACCCGCAGCAGGCCATCGGCGGTCGGCGCCGCGACGTCGCCATGGGCGCGCAGCTCGGCGATGACCGTCATCAGTTCACGCACCAGATCCCGATCGACGCGCACCGGCGGCGAGGTGCGCCGTTCGGCGACCGTCAGATTGACGCTGACGTTGCCGCGCTTCATCGCCTCGCCGACGGCGACGCGGGCGGGGCCTTCGAGGCGCTCGTAGCCCGGTGCCATGCGCGTTCGCGTCTCGAGCGCCCGGCCATTGACGCTGCGCGCCTCCCAGCTCCACGCAACCGGTCCGTCGGCGCCGTCGACGCGCGCGTAGCCAGTCATGCTCTGAATCGCCAAACCACTCTCCCCGCCGGCCTGCCCGGCCGGTACCGGGGATGTAGCCGCCGCCCGGCCGCGACGCAACGCGTGGCCTCAGCGCAAGCGGGTCCAGACCTGCGACTTGCCGAACAGGGGCGTGCCGACATAGCCACGCAGCAGCAGGGTGCCGTCGGCCTGGAGTTTCACGTTGGCGCGGTAGGTCTTGCCGTCCTCGCCGCTGTAGATGGTGCCTTCGGAGAAGCTGTTGGACTCGCCGCCCGGTTTGAAATCGTAGAGCATGACCATGCCCAGCACCTTGCGGGTGCGCAGCTTCGGATCGGCGTTGCGCGCGTCGATCGCGTCCTCCGGCTTCACCGGCTTGCCCTCGGCATCCCTGATGTCGATCAGGTGTCTGATCGAACCGCACAACGGACCGCGGCTGGCATCGGCGCACGGCGCCAGCTCGATATGGGCGGATTTCGATTCGATCAGCCACAGGCCGTAAATCGACGGCACTTGCGCACCCGCCATGCCGGACCAGAGAAGAACCATGGACGCCACCGCGCCCGCTCGCACGACCTTGCCCACGATCTCCTCCGTCGCGATGGTGTCAGTAGGTGCCCGGATACTGGCCGCCATCCATCAGGATGTTCTGACCGGTCATGTAGCCCGCGTGAACGCTGCACAGGAACGCGCACATGGCGCCGAACTCGTCTGGGTTGCCAAAGCGCCCCGCCGGATGCGCCGCCGCGCCCGCCTTCATCTCGTCCTCGATCGGCTTGTTCGAGGCCTTGGCGCGCATCGCGAAAGTGCCACGCAGCCGGTCGGTGTCGAACGGACCCGGCAACAGGCCGTTGATGGTCACGCCCGAGCGGATGGTGGTGCGCGCGACGCCCGCCACGAAGCCGGTCAGGCCCGAGCGCGCGCCGTTGCTGAGGCCAAGGATGTCGATCGGCGCCTTCACCGAGCTCGACGTGATGTTGACGATGCGTCCGAAGCCGCGCGCCATCATGCCGTCGACCGTCGCCTTGATCAGCTCGATGGGGGTGAGCATGTTGGCGTCGATCGCCTTGATCCAGTGCTCGCGCGTCCAGTCGCGGAAATTGCCCGGCGGTGGACCGCCGGCGTTGTTGATCAGGATGTCCGGCTCGGGACAGGCCGCCAGCACCGCGGCGCGTCCCTCCGGCGTGGTGATGTCGGCGGCGACCGCCGTTACCTTGACGCCGGTCGCGGCGCGAATCTCGGCCGCCGTGGCTTCCAGCGCCTCGGGGCTGCGCGAATTGATCACGAGCTCGACGCCCTCGCGCGCGAGATGGGTGGCGCAACCCTTGCCCAGTCCCTTGCTGGCGGCGCAGACGATGGCCTTGCGGCCCCTGATTCCCAGATCCATCGATATTCCTCCGTTCAGTCCGGGCCGACCCTACCGCATTCCACGCCCTCGTCGAACACTTCCGACACCAGCCGAACCGTGACGGCGCGGCGCGTCACCAGCGAGCGCCGGTCGATCCGGGCGACCATGTCGCGAGCCGCACCCAGCGACCGCTCCATGCGACCCAGCATGTAGTCGAGGACGCCCTCCCCAAAGTTCAGCTGGCGGTCGTGAAACAGTTTCACCAGCACCGACGCCAGCAACGCGTCGTCGGGCGCGCCGAGTTCGGCGACCGGCGCGGCACGCAGGCGCGAGGCAAGGTCGGGCAGGACGATCCCCCAGCGCGCCGGTGGCGTCGTCGCCGCCAGCAGCAGATGGCCGCCCCGCTCGCGCAGCCAGTTATAGAGATGGAACAGCTGGCGCTCGGCATCGGCGACGCCCGCGACGGCATCGGCACCGTCGACCGCGACGGCCCGCGCCGTCCCGATCCGGTCGAGGAGGTCGGCCAGTTCGGGCCGGTCGAGATCGGTGCCGCCGATCACCGTCGCCGAGGCAGCCCGCGCCCAGATCCGCAGCAGATGCGTCTTGCCGCTGCCGGGCGGACCCGCGAGCGTCAGCGCCGGCGCGGGCCAGTCCGGCCAGCGCTCGATCCACTCAAGCGCCAGGCGGTTGGCGTCGGCTTCGAGAAAATCGGCCCGCTCGACCGACGATGTCGAGGGCAGATCGAGGGGCAGTTGTTCGGCCATGCGGCTCAGGCGAGCGGCTTCGGAGGTTGCGCCGCACCGCCATAGTATGGGCTCGCCAGATAGCTGCGCACCACGAAGCGGACCAGCACGCCGATCACCGAGGCGACCGGCACCGACAGCAGCAGGCCCACGAACCCGAACAAGGTGCCGCCCGCCAGCAGGGCGAACATCAGCCACACCGGATGCAGGCCGACCCGATCGCCGACCAGCTTGGGTGCCAGGATGTTGCCTTCGAGGAACTGGCCGATCAGGAACACAAGGCCGACCAGACCGACGCCGGTCCAGTTGGGCGGAAACTGCGCCAGCGCCATGCCGATCGACAACAGGCCGCCTGCCCAGCTGCCCACGAACGGGATGAACGAGATCAGCCCGACGATCAGGCCGATCACGAGGCCGAAATCGAGGCCGACGATGGCAAGGCCCGCGCCGTAGTAGACGCCCAGCGTGCCGCATACCGTGGCCTGGCCGCGCACGTAGCCCGCGACCGCGGCGTCTGCCTCCCGCGCCAGGCCGCGGATCGTGTCGGCCTGGGCGCGCGGCAACAAGCCGTCCAGCTTCGATACCAGGATTGGCCAGTCGCGCAGCAGATAGAACGCAATGACCGGCGTCAGGAACACCAGCGCCAGCAGGTTGAGGAACGCGAAGCTCTGGCTCAGCAGACCGCTGGCCAGCCTGCCCGCGAGGCGCGCGATGTCGCCGGCATAGCTGGCGGCGGCGGCTTCGATCTCGGCGATCGACTCCGGGCGCATGCCAATCTTCTCGCGCAGCGGCTCGATCAGGGGCTGGATGCGGTTGAGCAGGCGGGCGGCGATGTTGGGCAGTTTCGCGGCCAGGCTGCTGGCCTGGTCGGAGACGAGCGGCGCGATGGCCAGCACCACCCCGATCATCGCCAGCGCCGCCAGCGCCATGACCAGCAGCACCGCCGCGGCCCGCGAGCGCAACGGCTTTTCCAGGCGGTTCACCACCGGCGTGATGAAATAGGCGATGGCGATGCCGGCCACGAACGGCAGCAGCATGTCGCGCAACACCCACAGCCCGGCGAACAGCAGCGCCGCGCCGATCAACCAGAAGCGTATCTGTTTGCCGATGGTCATGGTCCCGCCCGATCGCCCCCTGCTTCGTTGCGCGCGGTGTCGCGTTCCCACGCGTTGACCCGACGCACCCACGTCACGACGTAGGCCACGCCCGACAGTAGCGTGGTGGTGGCCACTGTCACGACGCCGATCTCGAAAACCTGTGGAAACGACACGCCGAAGGCAGGCCCCGCCAGCGCGGCGGCCAGCAACCCGATCTGGGCCGCGGTGTTGACCTTGCTGACGATCAGCGGCTCGACCACGAGCCGGAACGTCATGGTCTGCACGACGATGGCGCCGCCCACGATCAGCAGGTCGCGGAACACCACCATCACGACGAGCCACAACGGCAGGCCCCCGCCAGACGCCAGCGCGATGCACGCGCCGACCAGCAAGGTCTTGTCGGCCAGCGGGTCGAGCCACGCCCCCAGCACGCTGGTCGCGCCCAGACGCTTGGCCAGCAGCCCGTCGACGGCATCCGATACGCCCGCGACGAAAAACAGCCAGAACGCCAGCTCGTGCCGGCCCGTCAGGACCGCCCAGACGACGGCCGGCGCGCAGCCAAGGCGCCCGAGGCTGATCAGGTTGGGCAACTGGGCCAGCATGCCGCGCTTCACGTCCCGAACCGCGGTTATTTCGTCACCAGGGTCAGTTGGCCGCCCCGGTCCACGAGGCCGAGACTGATCTGGGCGAGCGCCTTGTCGAGCTGGTCGCGGCCGCCGAAATGTTCGAGCCGGACCAGCGCCCGTTCCTGTTCCAGCGATTTGACGTCCACCGTCCGGATGGTCGGCGAGGACGCCAGGCGGCGGCGGATCAGGACCCACTCCTCGAGCTGCCTGATGGGAACCACGAACTCGACGGCGTTGGCCCAGTCGCGCGACACCGCGGCCACCTGCTTCCAGTCGCGTTCGACCCGGGTGCGCTGCGCCACCGCGGCGTCCACCTGCTGGGCGGCTTCCGCCGCGACGGTTCGCGCCAGCACCACCTTGTCGCCGGTGGCGAGGTCGTAAAGCGTGCCTGTAATCGTTGGCGGCGCGTCGCCGTCCTTCGTCGCAAGCGAAACCAGCACGCGCTTCAAGCCATGACGCTTCGCCAGCTTGCCGATCGCGTCCATGTCGCCGACGAACACCTGCTCGGGCGTCGCGAGGTTGCGGTCTGGTTCGTCGCCGCGCAGTGTCCGGGTCGGGATCAGGCCACCGCCGCCCGCCACGCGGGTCCAGATGTCGCGCCACTCGCCGCGTTCCTCGAAAGGCGCGACGCCGGCGCGGCCCTTGACCAGCGGGATCACCAGCATCGGCGGCCCCGAGGCATCGACGAAGCCGACGCCGAGGCTCCTCAGCCACGCCTTGATCTGGTCGGGCACGAACACCACCGTCAGCAACGCCGCGTAGCGGGTCGACGTGGTGCGTTCGGCGGCGAACTCGAAGCCCGCCACCATGGCCTGGATCTGCTCGGCCTCCAGCGCCGGCAGTTTGGCGATGTCGGGCTCGGCGACGATCCGCCGCATCAGCAGGTCGAACGCCTTGACGTCGCCTTCGAGCAGCGCCTTGTCGCGCGCCTTGACGGGATCGGCGTCGGTCGCCTCGATCGGGATGTTGCCGACCGAGAAGACCGGATCGACCCGCTGGGCCAGCGCCTGCGAGACGCCGAACGCGAGCAGAAGCGCCAAAGCCGCTGTTATCCTCGACAGCCAGGGACGGAAGCCGGGGGGCGCCATTGCAATGCCTCGGGTTTGCGCTATTTTCGCCGCCCCTCCTTAGCATGAACGGCGCCGTCTTGAACCCGCCCCCGAAAGACCACAACCGGGCGCCGCTGACCTACCGGTCGGCCGGCGTCGACATCGACGCGGGCGATTCGCTGGTCGAGCACATCAAGCCGCTCGCCCGCTCGACCAACCGGCCAGGCGTCATGGGCGGCCTGGGCGGCTTCGGCGCCCTGTTCGACCTCAAGGCGGCGGGCTTCGTCGACCCGATCCTCGTGTCGGGCACCGACGGCGTCGGCACCAAGCTGAAACTCGCCATCGACAGCGGCATCCACGATACAGTCGGCATCGACCTGGTGGCGATGTGCGTCAACGACATCGTCGTGCAAGGCGCCCAGCCGCTGTTCTTCCTCGACTACTACGCCAGCGGCCGGCTGGAGGTTGCGGCCGCCCGCGCCGTGGTGTCGGGCATCGCCGAGGGCTGCCGCCAGGCCGGCTGCGCCCTGGTCGGCGGCGAAACCGCGGAAATGCCGGGCATGTACGCGGCGGGCGACTACGATCTCGCCGGCTTCGTGGTCGGCGCGGCCGAACGCGCCGACCTGTTGCCCAGACCCGATGTCGTGGCCGGCGACGTCCTGCTGGGCCTCGCCGCGTCGGGCGTGCATTCGAACGGCTTCTCGCTGGTGCGCAAGATCGTCGAGCGCAGCGGCCTGGCGCTCGACGCGCCCGCCCCCTTCGCTCCCGACCAGACCCTGGCGCGTGCCCTGCTGACGCCGACCCGCATCTACGTCCGCAACCTGCTGACGGCCGTGCGCGAGACCCGCGCGATCAAGGCGCTGGCGCACGTCACCGGCGGCGGCCTGCCCGGCAACGTGCCACGCGTGCTGCCAGCGAACACCCGCGCCGTCCTCGAGGGCGGCAGCTGGCCGGTGCCGCCGGTGTTCGGCTGGCTGCGCGGCATCGGCGGCGTGCCGACCAGCGACATGCTCGACACCTTCAACTGCGGCCTCGGGATGGTGGTCGCCGTGGCGCCGGCCGACGCCGATCGGGTCGCCGCGCATCTGCGCGCCGCGGGCGAGAGCGTCTACCGGGTCGGGCGCATCGAGGCGCATGCCGGCGAGGAGCCCGACTGCGTCGTCTCGAACGCCGAAGCACTATGGCGAAGCTGAAACTCGGGGTCCTGATCTCCGGCCGCGGCTCCAACATGGCCGCGCTGCTGGCAGCGACCCGGCAACCGGACTATCCGGCCGAAATCGCCCTGGTGCTGAGCAACCGCGCCGATGCGGCCGGCATCGCCACCGCGCAAGACGCCGGAATCGCCACGGCGATCGTTCCCCACCGCGATTTTCACGACCGCGAAAGCTTCGACCGGGCGGTCAGCGCCGAACTGGAGCGGGCCGGCGTCGAACTGGTCTGCCTCGCCGGTTTCATGCGTATTTTCAGCGCCTGGTTCCCGACCCGCTGGCCCGACCGCATCCTCAACATCCATCCCTCGCTGCTGCCCTCCTTCAAGGGCCTGCACGTGCAACGCCAGGCGATCGAGGCCGGTGCGCGCGTCAGCGGTTGCACCGTGCATGTCGTCGACGAGGCCCTCGACGATGGGCCGATCGTGGCGCAAGCGGCCGTGCCGGTGCATGCCGGCGATACGTCCAACACGCTGGCGGCGAGGATCCTGAAGGCGGAGCACGAACTCTATCCGCTGGCGGTGCGCTGGTTCGCCGAGGGGCGCGTCCGCATCGAGCGGCGCGACGGCCGCGGTCGCGCCTTCGTCGAGGGCGTGGCACCCGACGCCGCCATCCTCTGGCGGCCCTGATCGCAACGTGGACATCCTCGCCCTGAAATCGCTGCCGCGACATCCGTGGAAGAACGGCGGCGGCGTCTCGACCGGAATCGCAGGGGAGCCGCCCGGCGCCTCCTACGACGCCTGCCTGTGGCGGATCGACCTGTCCTTCATCGAACGCGCCGGTCCATTCTCCGACCTCGCCGGCCTCGACCGGATCCTGACGATCCTGGCGCCGGGACTGTCGCTGACGGTCGATGGCGCGACGTCGACCATCGCGCCATTCTCGCCCTTCGCGTTTTCCGGCGATTGCGTCACGACGTGCGCCCTGTCGGACGAAGCCCGCCCGCCGCTGCACGCCTTCAACGTCCTGACGCGTCGTGGCGAAGCGAAGGCGCGGGTCGACATCCACCCCGGCTCCGCGACCGTCCAGCCCGGCAGCCTCGCCACCCTGCTTTACGTCGCGCGCGGCGGTTTCAACGTGGTCGAGGGCAAAGGCCGCCCCACCCGACTCGATTCCGACCACGCAGCCCTCGTCCGGGCCGGCGGCGAAGCACTGGCCTTCGAGCCGTTCCGGCCCTGGTCGGTGGCGATTTCGGTGGTGGTGGACGGGGTTTGAACGGAAACAGCCGTCCGCCTGTTCCGGCCCGATGGATCGGCCATCGACGCGGCAGTTACCGCATCGCGCGGGCGATCGCGAACACCAAGGCCGAGACGCCCAGCGCCAAGGCCAGATTCAGACTGGCGACCCAAGTGATTACCGGAAACGTCGTCGGCACGTTTGAAATCTTGCCCTTCAGCTCGGCGAGATCGACAATAATCTTGTCGACCTTGTCTTCCAATTTCCCGACGCGGGTGGCCAATTGGTCCGGAGGCATGCTGCCATCATGGCCGCCGCCGCCTTTCCTGTCCACGGCCGCGTGTACCTCGTCGAGACGCCGTACACGCTCCTGGCCGATGTCGCGCATGTCAGCGGACGACATCGGGACCTCCGTCCAAGATCAACAAGCGACGTACTTCGGAAAGTCCGGATTCAACGCCACGCGTGGCTTCCGCCAGCGCTTCCTTGTCGACGCTGATCGCTCGTTAGTCCACGGCGCGATCTTCGACACGCATCCACCCGACGGCCAGGTAGAGATTCATCACGGCCTCGGACAGTTCGGCTACTCGCTGCTCAAGTCTGGCGATGCGGTCTGGGTCGTCCACGACTACCCCCGTTGCCCGTGAAGTATGGACGCGGCAGATTCGACGTCCACGTCCACGTCCGCGTCCGCGTCCGCGAAACGTCGCGACCGCGTCGTTTCGCAATGGACGCATACGGCTGGCGCGACACGCGGCGTCTGCTCCAGTTTACCCCGAAAGCCCGTCCATCGACAAATCTCGCTTCCTCGCGAGATTGAGTCTCGTCGCCCCGGGGAACACGCAAGTCCAGGCCTTTCGCTCGACCATCGGCAAACGAAGGCAAATCGATCGCGAACCTCGCATCGATACACGCGCCGCGCCCGTCCGGCCGCGTCGCGGGGGCTTTTCCGGCCCGGAATCGTCGGATATAAACCCGCCCGACGCCACGCAAGCCCAGGGGACCGAGATGGCCAGCAACGAATTCGACATGCGCGCCCACCGCGAAACCTACGCGAGCGTGATGCGCCTCACCCAGTACGTGGTGATGTGCATCCTCTTCATCCTGCTTGGCCTGCTGGCCGGCGCGGTCTGGCACATGCCGCTGATCGGCTTCGGCGGCATGATCGTTGGCCTGATCGCCGCCACCGGCTGGTTCGCGATGGGCAAATAGCCGCCCTCGCCCGGCCAAACGAAAAGCGGCCCCGCGGGGCCGCTTTTTTCATGTCCGCGACGGGCCGGAGCGCGCTCGCGCCCGGGCCCGTCGCCGAAATCAGCCGACGATCTCGTTGCCGGCGAAGAACTGCGCGATCTCGATGGCGGCGTTCTCGGGCGAATCCGAGCCATGCACGGAGTTGGCTTCGATCGACTCGGCGAATTCCTTGCGGATGGTGCCGGCGTCGGCGTTGGCGGGATTGGTGGCGCCCATGATCTCGCGGTTCAGCGCCACGGCGTTCTCGCCCTCCAGCACCTGCACGACGACCGGACCGGAGGTCATGAAGCCGACCAGGTCCTTGAAGAAGGGCCGCGCCGCGTGGACCGAATAGAAAGCCTCGGCCTGGGCCTGGCTCATCCGGACGCGCTTCTGGGCGACGATACGCAGGCCTTTGGTCTCGAACTTGGCGTTGATGGCGCCCGTGAGGTTGCGCCGCGTCGCGTCGGGCTTGAGGATCGAGAAGGTGCGCTGGATGGCCATCGTTGAGACTCCGGATGTCGTGAAATCGGTTGCGAGGCCGGGCTTATAGAATCTTGGCGTCGCGGTCGCAACGGGGCGTGGTCGTACCGAATGGCCCTCCGCGGTGACATTCTGGTTACTGCCCGGCGCCGCGACGCCGCGTCCGCTTTTCCGCGCGGTCGCCGCGTGCTAAAGGCGCGCCGCCATGTTCCACATCAACGAAATGACCTACCGGATCGCCGGTCGGACCCTGTTCGACCGCGCCACCGTCGCGGTGTCGGCCGGTCATCGCGTCGGCCTCGTGGGCCGCAACGGCACCGGCAAGACGACGCTGTTCAAATTGCTGCGCAACGAGATCGCGGTCGACGGCGGCTCGATCTCGATTCCGGCCTCGGTGCGGGTCGGCGACGTCGCCCAGGAGGCACCGGGCGGACCGATGACGCCGCTGGAAGCCGTGCTGGCCGCCGACCACGAGCGCACCGCCTTGCTGGCCGAAGCCGAAACCGCCACCGATGTCGGCCGCATCGCCGACATCCACGCCCGCCTGGTCGACATCGGCGCCCACGCCGCTCCCTCGCGCGCCGCCACCATCCTGCATGGTCTCGGTTTCTCGACTCCCGACCAGGGCCGGGCGCTGGCGGAATTCTCCGGCGGCTGGCGCATGCGCGTGGGTCTGGCCG
>CAMDVZ010000077.1 GCA_945878895.1 Caenispirillum bisanense
TAGATCGCGTTCCTCGACGCTCAGCCGCACGACATACTTCTTTATCGAGATATCACTCCCGGACATGATCGCCTCCCTCGCTGGTGTCGCGAGCAGAGAGACTCACAAAATCCACGCCCTTTCAAATTAATTGAAGCGAGCGACTAGTATGAAGTCTTTGTGACCGCGCACAATATGGATGCGGCGGTCCGGGGACGATGTTACGCTTGCCGCGCAACGAAGGGAGTCGCCGATCATTTCCGGTCTCAACGTCGCCCGAGCAATGACCGACATGGACGCTCGATCCGGCATCGCGCCCGGGTCGGTCGTCTGCATCCCCTCGTCGCCACGCGCCGATCTTTCCGAACGCCCCCGTCAACGGGGGCGTTTTTCATTTCCGGCGCGCGCCTCGTCCCTCTCCCGTCTCCGGAGTTCCTCATGGCAAAGCGTGCAACCCGTCGTGCCCGTGTCGAAACCGTCGAAACCGGCCGCGTCCACACCCTCGTGTTCGACGCCGACCGCAAACCGGCACGTGCCGTGGAGGAACGCGATCAACGCTATGTCAGCACGGTCAAGCCGCGCAGCGACAACCAGCGGCGGCTGATGGAGGCCATCGAGTCCAATCCGCTCACGCTGGCGGTCGGTCCGGCCGGCACCGGCAAGACGTATCTCGCGATCACCGCCGCCGTCGAGGCGCTGGAGAAAGGCCGCATCGCACGCATCGTGCTGTCGCGGCCGGCCGTCGAGGCGGGCGAGAATCTCGGCTACCTGCCCGGCAACATGCGCGACAAGCTCGACCCCTATCTGCGGCCGCTCTACGACGCGCTGAACGACCGCATGGGAGCCAAGCGCCTGCGTTCGGCGCTCGACGACGGCACCATCGAGATCGCGCCGGTCGCCTTCATGCGCGGCCGCACGCTGAACAACGCCTTCGTGCTGATCGACGAGGCGCAGAACTGCACCTATGGCCAGCTCAAGATGTTGCTGACGCGCCTAGGCTGGCACTCGACCATGGTGCTGACGGGCGATCCCGACCAGACCGACCTGCTGCCCGAACTCTCCGGGCTCGGCCAGATCGCCACCCGCCTCGACAACCAGGCAGACATCGCCGTGGTGCGGCTGGGCCAGGCCGACGTGGTGCGCCATCCGCTGGTCGGCCGCATGATCGGCCTGCTGTAGACACTTCTCGCCGCCTCCCGAGTGCGACACACTGTGGTCGTTGCACGGGAGGACAGGCGATGTCGATGACGACCATCCACGGCACTTGGAACGACGATGCCGACGCGGTCACGCTGATCGACGCGCACCATCATCTCTGGGACCTCGATGCCAACCACTATCCGTTCCTGAGCGACAAGCCGGAGCCGCATTTCTTTCTCGGTGACTACTCGGCGCTGCGCCGCAACTACATGCCAGCCGACTACCGGCGCGACGCCGCCGGCCACAACGTGCTCAAAACGGTTCATTGCGAGGCGGAATGGAACCGCGACGACCAGGTTGGCGAGACGCGCTGGCTGACGGAGATCGCCCAAACGCACGGCATGCCCAACGCCATCGTGGCGCACGCCTGGTTCCATACGCCCAACGCGGCGCAGGTGATCGGGGCCCAGGCGGCCTTTCCGCAGGTGAAGGGCATCCGCTCCAAGCCGGTGACGAAACACGCGCCGGACGCGGAACTGTCCTCCGTGACCGGCACGATGCAAGATCCGGCGTGGCTGCGCGGCTTCGCGTTGCTGGAGAAACATGGCCTCTCCTGGGACCTGCGCGTGCCGCTCTGGCACCTGCGCGAGGCCGCCGAGGTCGCCGCCATGTTCCCGCGCACGCCCATCGTTCTCAACCACACCGGCTTTCCCTGGGACCGCAGCGAGGAGGGCCTTGCGACGTGGCGCTCGGCGATGGAAATCCTCGCTCGCTGTCCCAACGTCCACCTCAAGGTCTCGGAGTTCGGCCTCAAGGACCAGCCGTGGGACTACGAGTCCAACCGGCGGATCGTGCGTGACGCGATATCGATCTTCGGCATCGAGCGCTGCCTGTTCGCGACGAATTTCCCGGTGGCGGGGCTGCGAGTCGGCTACGACACGCTGGTGCGCTCGGTCGCCCGCATGATCGCCGATTTTCCGGCCGCTGACCGCGAACGCTTCTTCTGGCGCAACGCCGAGGCGTTCTACCGCCTGTGACGCACCCGGCTCAGTCCAGCGATGTCGTCGGATCGCGTTCGGCGCGCGTGCCCGGCGTCCGGCGCGTCAGCGCTCGCAGTTCCGACGGGCGCACGAACCGCAGCAGCGTTCCAGCCAGTCCGTAGATCGCCGCGCCGCCGCCGCACAGGATCGCCAGTGCGATCCAGCGCATGACCCCGCCGGTTGCGAACCATGGCATCGCGTGGCCGACGGCATACCAAAGCGCGACGCCCATCGCGGCCGCGGCCAGCAGCATGGCGGGCGCGCGTTTCAGAAGCCGCGCGTCGGCGATCCAGTAGCCGCGCCTCCACAGCAGGAAGCCGAGCGCGAGCGCGTTGACCCAGCCCGACAGCGAGGATGCCAGCGCGACGCCGACATGCTCCAGCGACGTGCCCGTCAGGAAGGCGATGTTGAGCACGATGTTGGCGGCGATGGCGACAAGGGCCACGTTGAGCGGCGTGCGCGTGTCCTCGCGGGCGAAAAAGCCGACCGCCAGCGCCTTCACCAGCACGAAAGCCGGCAGGCCCAGCGCGAAAGCCTGCAGCGCCTGCGCCGCGCGCACGCTCTCGGCCGGCCCGAAGGCACCGCGCTCGAACAGGGTCGCGATGATCGGCCAGGCGAGCGGAAGCAGCACCGCCAGCGCCGGCAACGAGAACAGCAACCCGACCTCGATGGCGCGGTTCTGGTTGGCCATCGCGGCCTCGGCATTGCCTTCGCGAACCTGGCGCGACAGCATCGGCAGCAGCGCCGTGCCGATGGCGATTCCCACCACGCCCAGCGGCAGCTGGTGGATGCGGTCGGCGTAGTAAAGCACGGAGATCGCGCCCTGCGGCATCCAGGAGCTCCACACCATGTCGAGCATCTGGTTGAGCTGGAAGGCGCCCGCCCCCAGCGCGGCGGGCAGCACCACCGCCAGCATCCGTCGCACGCGCGGCCCGAAGGCCGGTCGCTGCGGCGACATCGCGACGCCGGCGCGACGGCAGGCACGCAGCACCCAGCCCCACTGCACGATCCCGCCCAGGGTCACGCCGATCGCCAGCGCATAGCCGGCGTTGGGCAGAACCGGCGTCAGCGCGAACAGGCAGATCAGCAGCACCACGCTCAGCAGCATCTGCACCGCGGCGGCGTGACCGAACAGGTTCAGGCCGTTGAGCACGCCCGAATAGAGCGACACCAGCGAGATCAGCACCAGATAGGGAAAAGCGATGCGGCCGAAATCCACCGCCGCGGCCACCGTCGACGGCGAGGCCGCGAAGCCCGGCGCGAGGGCCGCGACCACCAGCGGCATGGCCGCGATCATCAGCGCCGCGAAAGGCAGCAACACCGCCAGCAGGGCCGCCTGCGCCTCGCGCGCGAAGGCGACCGCCTCGTCCTTGCCCTTGCTCGCCAGCTCGCCCGAGAACAGCGGCACGAAAGCCGACGCGAAGGCGCCCTCGGCGAACAGGCGGCGGAAAAAGTTGGGCAGCTTGAAGGCGATGAAGAACGCGTCGGCGATCGGCCCCGCGCCGAGCGCCGCGGCGATCGCGATGTCGCGCGCGAAGCCCAGCAACCGGCTCAACATGGTGAAGCCGCCGACCACGGCGACGGCACGGCCCAGGGTCACGAGGGGGTGTCTCCCATAGGCGCTAGTTTAGCGACCTCGGCTTGGTTCAAACTCCCTTCCCCCGCTGGCGGGGGAAGGTGCCCCGAAGGGGCGGATGGGGGTGGTTGTCGATGCCCGGCAATTGTTGCGAGCGTGGCAAAATCGTTGCGCCAATGGCACTCGACGTGAACGCGATGGAATTTCGAGGGCGGCGTGCTTGACCGCGAACCACCCCCTTCCGCCCTTCGGGCACCTTCCCCCGCCAGCGGGGGAAGGGAATTTGAAGGCTCAGATCCAGCTATCCTAGCGCCTATGGGGCGGCGGCCGTCGCGCTGCAACGCCAGGAGGACAAGCGCTACCGCGTCGTCGACAGCGACGCTTTCGTGCGCGCGGTGGAACTGTGGGCGCCGATGCTGGAAGGGTGTCTGGAGACGCCGCGCGAACTCAAACGTTTCGTCAACGAAGTCCGCCTCTACGCGGCGCGCAGCCAGGCGACGGCGGGCACGGATGCGCTCAAGGCCAGCGAACCGGCCGTCGTGGCGCTGGCGGCGCTGCGGGTGCTGGATGGGTGGGCGCGAGAGCGTGGCCATCTACGTGGGGAGCGGCCCCTGCATCAGACTGTGACCGAGGGCGCCACGTCGCTCGAGGGTTCGGCCTTTTGGGATCGGTTCGTAGCCCGCGAGCGAACCGAAGACTCCGCCCCATGGGTGTCTGACTTGAGTGCATTCGACACTGCCGAGAAGGCGTTGAAGACGCACAACGAGAACGCAATCACCGATCCAGTCTGGAAACTCACCGAACGCGACCGCGCCGCCTTCTCGGTGTGGTCGGAAGGCGTGCGGGTGTGACGCCAATGAAGCATTGGCGCTCCTTCGCGATGGCGCGCGACGGCGATTGACCCCCGATGTCATCCCGAACGTAGTGAGGGAACCCGGCGTGGTGTCCGGTCCTCGCGAGGCGGCGAAGAATCCGGGATCCCTCGGCGGGCTCGGGATGACATCGGTGTCGTGACGGGTGGGGTGCGTATCCTCCAGGGAGGGAGAAATATATTTTACGATGCAACTATTAATATATTACCCCACCACTGACCGTCGGTACAATCCACCTCGCGCGACGGGGCGATTCCGGCCGGCCTCGTTCTCCGCGCCGCGCGTTCCGGCGCTCGCACGGATTCATCGACGGCAGGATTGGTGTCTATCGATCAGCGATCTATAGATCAGCGATGGAGTCGGGCGGTGCGGGTCTTCAAGCTGAAGGTCTTCGCGCGGTTTCAGCGCCGGGAGCGGCTGGGCGACGCCGCGCTGTGCGCGGCGATCCGGGCGGCGGCGGCCGGGTTGGTCGACGCCGATCTCGGCGGTGGCCTGATCAAGCAGCGGGTGGCGCGGTCGGGCCAGGGCATGCGCGGCGGCTTCCGGACCATCGTCGCGTTTCGCCGCGGAGACCGGGCGGTGTTCCTGTTCGGCTTCGCGAAGAGCGACGAGGCGAACGTGGAGCGGGGCGAAATCGCGCGGTTGGCCCGATTCGGCGCCTAGTGGCTGGGAGCCGGCGAGGACGAGATCGAAAACGCGATCATCGACGAGAGACTGACGGAGGTCGATTGTGGCGAGGAAGAAGAAGGCTGAACTCAAGGGCAAGGCCCGCCTGCGTTCCGAAATCGTCGAGATGGCGCAGGGGCTGCACAAGCTCCGCATGATGGACGACGCGGAGCTCCAGGAAACCACGCTGGAGATGCTGGGCCGCCACGCCCTCCCCATCCCCACGCCGACGCCCGCCGGGATCGTGGCCATGCGCGAGAAGCTCGGGGTCAGCCAGGCGCTGCTGGCGGGTTTTCTGAATGTCGGCACCGCGACCGTCAGCCAATGGGAGCGCGGCGCGCGGCGGCCGACCGGCTCGGCGCTGAAGCTGCTGCACCTCGTCAAGACGAAGGGGCTCGACGTGGTGCGGTGAGGCGGGTGCCGTCGCCGCAGCCGTTCCGGTCTTCCGGGAGCGCGCCACTCCAGTGGCGCTCAAGCGCGGCGTGGATCGGGGCGAGGGCGTGCGTCGCGAACCAAGGTCCGTGCGTGCCTGGCGATCCCATGAGCGCCAGTGGACTGGCGCGCTCCCGGCTGTTGGTGGTCCGCGCGGCGGTGCGGGTTGGACCGTGGGCGCAACTTGATTTCATCCGGGTAAAATACAGGAAAGTGGCTGCGGCAGTGGATGTTCGGTGAATCGTCGGGCTGCTTTCCGGGGCCGGACCGACGCGAAAGCGCGGCCGGCCGTGCCGTTCCGGATCTGCCCGGACCTGCGCGAATCGCGCCAGATCGTGCCCGAATCCGTACCAGGTCGCGGGTTTCGCGGCCCGCGGCCCGCGGCGCGGCGGCCGGTGACTTGGGCGGGGCGACCTGATAGACAGTGGTTTCCCGCGACTTCCCGAGCGCCCGCGACGGGGCGAGGCCGGCCATGACCCATCTCCTGCTCGCCCTGTCCGGCGCCGCGCTCGGCGGCTTCCTCGCCACGCTCGGCGAGTACTGGATCCATCGCGGCATGCACAACAAGATGATGTTGTCCAAACGCCATGCCGACCACCATAGGCAGGGAGAAGGCCAGGGCGTGTTTTGGGAGTTCTTCGATTATTCGATCGGCTCGCTGGTCGGGGTGGGGGCGCTGGCGGGCGCCGATTATGCGTGGCTGACCGGCGGCTGGTTGTTCGGCGGCGCCCTGGGGGGGGTCGTGGCGCACGCGATTTTCGCGGCCTGGGCGCATCAGGCGCAGCACGAAGATGCCCGCCTGTGCCCGTGGATGACGATGCCCGTGCATTTCGTGCATCACAAGCTGGGGCAGTCCAGGCATAACTTCGGCATAAGCGTCGACTGGTGGGACAAGGTTTTCGGCACGTATAAATACGATCCGCAATGGCGGCGGTTCGTCGACGAAACAGCACCAAGACGGGCGTTCTGGCAGGTCGACTGGCGCGACAACCGGCGTCCGGCATCGTGAGACGCGGGCGCGCCGGCCGGCGCCCGGGCCGGGATCGGTAGCGTGGCGGGCTGGATCGGGCCGCTGGCGGCGTTCTGGTGGGTGCTGGCGACGCTGGTGCTGGTGGCGAGCGTGGTGGGCGCCGGCGTGCGGCGGCGCAAGCCCGCCCGGCCGGAGCCGCCGATCACTGACTTTTCGGTCATCGCACCGATGGTGGGTGTCGGCGACGCGACGCCGCAATATGTGGAATGCCTGCGCGATCTGGCGGCGGCCGGCGCCGAGGTGCTGATCTGCGTCGAGAGTGCGGACGATCCCGCCTGTTCCGCGGTGCGGAATATCTGGCCGGAGGCGACGATTCTGGCCGGCGTGTCGGATGTTTCCTTCAATCCCAAAGTCAACAACATCGCCAAAGGCTTAGCTGCCTTCCAGCATGCTCTTTGCGCCGTCTGCGACAGCGGCAGCCTGATCCGCGTCGCCGACCTGCGCGCCATGGGCGCCGAACTCGGCGACGGCGTCGGCCTCGTCGAAGCCCTCAAGCCACCCAGCCAGCCCGAAAACTGGGCCGCCGAACTCGAATGCGCGATCCTCAACGGCCATCAGGCCCGCTGGCTGATATGCGCCGATCGGCTCGGGATCAAAGGTGCCTGCGGCGGCGTGCTTTTGTTGAGCCGCGAGACGCTCGACCGGATCGGCGGCGCCGCAGGATTCTCGGTCGAGATCGCCGAGGACCACGCGCTCCTGACCTCGGTGCGCGCGCTCGGCCTGACCTCGCGCATCAGCGACGTGACGCCGGTGTATCCGCGCCCACACCGGAACTGGACCGACGTCTGGATGCGCCAGGTCCGCTGGGCCCGCCTGCGCCGCCTGCTGTCGCCCTTGTCGATGCTGCTGGAAGCCGCGTTCGGGTTCCTCGCCGCGCTCGCGGCGGCATGCCTGGCGGCGCCCTGGATCGCCGCCGGCATGGGGTTTCCGGCCGCCGATCCGCTCCTCGCCGGCCTCCTCGCCGCACTCCTGCACGGCGCCGTCTGGATCGCCGCCGAACGGATTTTCCTCGCCGCGCGCGGCTGGCACTGGTCGGCCCGCCATGCCCTCGCCATATTGCTCCGCGAGACGCTGCTGCCGGTCATGGTCCTGCATTCGTTGACCGGCAACGCCATCGAGTGGCGCGGCATCGACGTGGTCGGCGGCTGGCGCCGGCATCGGGCGCGGGCGATGGCGTCGCGTGGAGGGAACGGGTCGTGAGCCAAGGCACGCTGGAGATCGCCGAGCAGGGCGGCGCGACACTCGTCAGCCTCGCCGGCCGGCTCGATTCGGCGACGGTTCCGGGGCTGGAAGCGCGCTTTCTCGCCGCCATCCAGCCGGGCAGGACGACGCTGTACGATGCCGCCGGGGTCGTGTACGTCAGCGCGGCCGGCGTGCGGCTGGTGGTCGCCGCGGCGCGCGCCGCCGAGCGGGTCGGCGGCCGGATGGCGTTGTGCGGCTTGCGCGAGGACTTCGCCGAAACGCTGCGCGTGACGGGTTTCGACATGTTCCTGTCCGTCCACGCCGACCGGGCCGCCGCGCTGGCGGCTTTGGCGCCGGGCGGAACGGCGGCGCGGGCAGCGCGCTAGGGCGGCCGAAACACGCGACGCGGCGTGTTTTTGGGGATAGAATGACGTGAATGGAAACGGGTCGGGAGAGCTGGGCGTGAAGGGTGTGGGCGGACGACGGAAATTGTGGCTCTGCCTGGCTCTCGGGCTCGCGCTGACGGGCTGCGACATGGTGCCGGCCTCCGGGCCCGAAATGAACGGCGTCGTGCCGGGCAACTCGCACGTGCTGCCTTTCGACGTCGTCGATCTGAACGTGGAAACCGTCGCCGTCCTGCGCCAGCAACAGCTCGCCACCGCCGCCGCGATGGCCCCCAAGGCAGTCGCGCGGCCGGGGCCGCCGCGCATCACCGCGGCGTCGGGCGACGTCCTGCGGGTGCGGATTTTCGAACCATACGACGGCAGCATCTACGCGCCGCTCCAGAAGGGCGGCTCGGAAGTCGGCCTGTTGCGCGTCAGCGAACGCGGCACCATCACGGTTCCCTACGCCGGTACCGTGTCGGTGACGGGGCTCGACCTGCAGGCCATCGAGGTGCGCATCGTGGCGCAGCTCACCGGCAAGGCGTTCCAGCCGCAGGTCGTGGTCGAGCTGGCCGCCGACCGCAGCAACACCGTGCTGGTATCGGGCGACGTCCGCGCGCCGGGCCGCTATTCCATGCTCGAAGGCACGCGCACCGTGCTCGACGCCATCAACCGGGCGGGCGGCGCTGCCAAACCGCCGATCCACGAGGAAGTCGTGGTCAAGCGCCGCGGCGGCGACATCCGGATGGCGATGTCGGACCTGATGTCGGGCGGCGACTTCGCGTTGCAGCGCGACGACACCGTGATCGTCTCGCCGGCGGTCAAGTTCATCACGGCGCTGGGCGCCGTCAACAAGAGCGGCAACGTTGAGTTGCCGCGTTCGGACATGTCGCTGCTCGAGGCGCTGGGCGACGTCGGCGGCCTGACCGACCAGCGCGCCAACAAGACGGGGGTCTACATCTTCCGGCCCGCCGATTCACCGGCCTTCACCACGCCGACGGGGGCGCCGGGACTTGGCGTTCCGGCCACGGGCGGTGCGTCCGCGCCGAAGCCGCTGATCTACCGTCTGGATTTCAGCTTGCCGGTGTCGGTGTTCGTGGCGCAGCAGTTCGTCATGCAGCCGCGCGACGTCGTGTACGTATCGAACGCGCCCCTCTACGAAGCCGACAAGGTGTTGACCGTGGTGAACCGCATGTTCAACCTGTTCTATCTCGGCAGCGTCACGCGGACGACCATCGTCGCGACGCCCTAGGTGTCCGGATACACGGTTGCAGAACGACGCGCGTGCGTCGGGAGTCGACGAACGACATGATCAGGTTTTCCCTTCCTCTCGCCGCCGTGATCGTCGCGTTTCTGCTCGCGCCTGGCCTGGCCCGCGCCCAGGCGGGTGCCCGGGCCGAGGCGGCCCAGGCGCCCGGCCAGCCGCTGATCGTGCGCGGCTACACCGACGCCCCCGCGGGCACCGCGCGTGTCGGCGCCGCGGCGCCCGGTTTCGTCGTCGATCTCCGCGTTAAGGACGGTCAACAGGTGAAAGCGGGCGATATCGTCGCGGTGATGTCGCCGCACGACAGCTACGCCAAGCATCTGAAGATTCTCGAGGTCCGCCGCCAGCTGGTGCTCAAGCGCATAGACTCGCTGCGCGATGGTCCCAGGACCGCCGACATCTCCATGTTCGAGAAGACGGTGCGCGGGATCGAGCTGTCGAACCAGCTCGCGCAAATCGAGCGCCAGAGCTCGGCCAAGCGTCCGGAGGTCAAGCAACTCGAGCTGGAGATCGCGCAGAACGCGCTGGAGCGCGAGCAGCAGCGCCTCGCCACCATGCGGGTCGTGCTCGACGCCGACAGGGGGTTGGTCAACGGCGAGCTGGCGATGGTCGACGCCGAGATAGAGCACCTCAAATCGCAGCTCGATGGTTCCATCGTGCGCACCCCGATCGACGGCGTGGTGGTGCAGATCTTCGCCCGCCCCGGCGAGTCGGTCGCCGGGCAGGGGGTGGCGAAGATCATCGATCTCGGACAGATGCGCGTGCTTGCCGACGTCGACGAGGTCAATCTCGACAGGGTCCGGATCGGTGGCGCCGCCGAAGTTGCGTTGCGCGGGCGCAACGACATCTACAAGGGACGCGTGGTGCGGATCGTTCCGTCGGTCAACCGCATGCGCCGCGCCGATCCCGACGGCGGTACGCCGATGGACGCGCGCGTCGTGCAGGTCGAGGTCGAGCTCGACGACGCCCGGGGCCTGCCTCGGGTGATCGGCCGCGAAGTGCGCGTGACGCTCCGCTGATGGGTCTCGCCTCGACGCTGTCGGCGGCGGGCACGCTGCCGCGACGCGTGGCGGGAGCCGCCGGCGCGCTGGTGGCGGGCCTGCTCGGCGCGCCGGCCTGGTTGCGCGGCGAATGGAGCGCGATCCGGCGGGCCGTCCTGCTGTCGCTGAAACTGCCGCTTGGGGTGCAGCAGTTGCGTCGCCAACGCACCAGCGCGTTGCTGGCGCTGGCGGGCGTGACGGCCAGCATCGTGGTGATCTTCGCCCAGCTCGGCATCGAGAACGCCATCTACGAATCGGCGGTGCGCGTGCATCGCGGAGTCAAGGGCGATCTGGTGGTGGCGCCGGCGGGGTTCCAGTCGCTGCAGCTGTTCTCGTACGTGCCCAACGATGTCGCCGACCTCGTCGCGACCCACGCCGGGGTCAGGGCGTCCAAGCCGCTGCACTTCGGCAACATGTCGATCGTCAATCCGGAGACCGGAGCGGGGCGGCTGATTCTCTATTACGGCCTCGACATCGAGCAGCCGGCGCTCGACGTGCCGGGGCTGAAAGAGAACCTTCACAGGTTGCGGGTGCCGCGCACCTTGCTGTTCGACCGGCTGTCGCGGCCGGTCTACGGCGATCTGCCCGAGCGGGTCCGCCGGCGCGGCGAGTTCATGGTGCTGGGCCCGCGCGATCATTACGGGCTGTTCCGGCAGATGTTCGTGGTCGGCACCTACGACATCGGGCCCAACATCCTCAACGACGGTTCGCTGATCATGTCCGACGCGACCGCCTACGAGCTGTCGCTGACCAATCTCGAGCGACCGGCGTTCCTGGCCATCGACGTCGCGGCCGACAAGGATCCGGCCGCGGTCGCGGGCGAATTGCGGCGGCTGTTCGGGGGCCGCGCCGAGGTGTTCTCGAAAGCGGAGTTCGTCGCGCGCGAGCGGGCGTACTGGGCCTACACGACGCCGATCGGCTACGTCACCAATCTCGGCTTTTTTCTCGGCGTCGCCATCGGCATGGTCTTCATCTACTACGCCAAGTACCAGATCATCCGGTCCTACCTGCCGGAATACGCGATCCTGAAATGCTTCGGCTACGATCGCTGGTTTTTCCTGTCGGTCGTGATCCAGATCGGCGTTTGCCTGATTCTGCCGTCGCTGGCGGCGGCAACCGTCATCGCGTTCGGCATCTATGCCGCGGCGGAGAGCGCCACCCATCTTGGCCTGTCGCTCGGGTTCCGCGAGCTGACGCTGGCGCTGGTGGCGGCGATCGTCATGACGCTGGCGTCGAGCGTCTTCGCCTTGCGGCGCATGAACCGGGTCGATCCGGTCATGCTGTTCGACTAGGGGGATCGATGCTGGACGAGCGGGCGGTCGTGCTCGAGGCGCGCGGCCTCAACCATCATTACGGCGAGGGAAGCCGTCGCGTCGACGTGCTGTTCGACAACGACATCGCCGTGCGCGAGGGCGAGATCGTGATCGTCACGGGCCCGTCCGGTTCGGGCAAGACGACGTTGCTGACGATCCTCGGCACGATGCGGCGGCCGAGCGAGGGCTACGTGCGCGTGCTGGGGCGCGACATGCTGCACGCGACGCCCGCCGACATCGAGGAGGTCCGCGGACGGCTGCGCTTCCTGTTCCAGCGCCGCAACCTTCTGACCTCGCTCAGCGTGCTGCAGAACGTGGTGGCCGGCGTCGCGATGACGCCGCTGTCGCGGTCGGGGTGGGACGAGGCGCGCGGCAAGCATTTGCTTGGCTTGCTCGGACTGGGCGACAAGTTCGAGGCGTGGCCCGACGAGTTGTCCGGTGGTCAGCAGCAGCGCGTCGCGGTCGCGCGCATACTGATCGGCCTGCCCGACCTGATCATCGCCGACGAGCCGACGTCGGCGCTGGATCGTCAGTCCGGGCGCATCGTCGTCGACCAGTTGCGCGAGCTGGCGCTCAAGGTCCGCTGCGCCGTGCTCCTGTCGACCCACGACGAGCGCATCTTCGACGTCGCCACGCGTCGCCTCCACATCGAGGACGGACGGCTGCACCCGGTCGGGTGAGGCCTGTTCGTCAGCGCCAGTGTTCGGCGACCCAGTCGTCGGTCTCGTGCGGCTTGGGGCGGGTCATCATGGTGCAGATGCGCGCTTCCGGCGGCGGGCCACCGACCGCGCAATGGCGGTAGCTGGCGATCTGGCCGGGCAGCAGCTGGTCGAACACGCCATGCGCCATGCCTCGCCGCCGCAGCGTCTCTTCGGTGAATCCCTGGTCGCCGTAGCGGCGCCCCTCGTGCCGGAAGCGGTGCTGCCACCACGCCGGGAAGCGGCGGAAGCGATGGTAGACGAACGAACAGTCGATCGACCAGCCCATGATGCTGCTGTTGAAGATGCCGAACCACGGGTCGCTGGTGGCGGTGAACTCGCGCTCCTGGGCGATGCGGGCGAAATCGCCGATGTCGCCCACCACCACGGTGTCGAGGTCGAGATACAGGACCGGCCCCTCGAACAGGCCCGGCCGGAACAGTTCGATCTTGGCGTAGAAGCGAGGCCAGTCGTGGATCAGCGGCACGCGTTCGCATGGAACGCGCTCGTCGTCGGTCAGGCAGACGAACCGGTGGGGAACGTGGAGATGACGTGCCACGGCGTCGCGCAACGCGCGCACGTACCTGGGAAAGTACGAACCACCGGATCGGTAGACGCAGGCCACCGCCAGCGTCGCCGCCGGGTCGACGCGGGTGGTGCCGGGCGAGCGCGGTTGCGTCGTCCCGCCCGTCAACGCCAGTGCTCCACGACCCAGTCCTCGACCTCGTGTGGTTTCGGGCGGGTCATCATCATGCAGATGCCGGAACCGTCGGGGACCTTGCCGGTCTCGCCGACGTGGAAATAGTTGCAGACGAGCCCCGGCAACAACCGGTCCACGTACTCGAAGCGGACTCCGGCGGCGCGCAACGTCGCCTCGGTGAAACCCTGGTCGCCGTAGCTGGCGCCGCCCTTGCGGTGGATGCGCTGGAAGCGCGCCGCGTCGGCGCGAAAGCGCTCGTAGAGGAACGTGCAGTCCATGGTCCAGGCCATGATGCTGCTGTTGAAATGACCGAACCACGGATCCGTGACCGCGGCGAATCCGACCGTCGCGGCGACGCGCGCCAGATCGTCGATGTTGCCGTGCACCACGGTGTCGAGATCGAGGTAGAGGACCGGGCCATCGAACAGGCCGGGGCGGAACAATTCGATCTTGCTGTAGAAGCTCGGCCAGCCGTGGATCAGCGGGATGCGCTCGCACGGCACGTCGACGTCGGTCAGGCAGACGAAGCGGTGGGGAATCGTCAGGTTGCGGCGAACCGCGTCGCGCAGCACGCGCACGTATTTCGGGAAGTAGGAGCCGCCCGACTTGAAGACGGACGCCACCGTCAGCATGCCGGCGCCCGATCGGGTCGCGATGGAGGAGGCCGCCATGGTCGAGGCCGTCCTAGCGCCAGTGTTCCGTGACCCAGCCGGACTTGATCTCGTGCGGTTTGGGACGCCCCATCATCAGGCAGACGCGACCGCCGGGCGGTTCCGCGTCGGGTCCCGCCCCGTAGTTGAACGTCGAGAACTGGCCCGGCAACTTCTTGTCGACGAATGTCCAGGCGATGCCGCGCTCCTTGAGACACATTTCCGAGAAGCCCTGGTCGCCGTAGCTGCTGCCGAGTTGCACGAGGTGGCCGAGCTTGATCCAGGACAGCGCGAACCAGACGTGCGAGCGCACGTGCCGCTCGAACGAGCCGGTCTTCCGGAAACGCTCGTAGACGAACGAGAAGTCGCCGGAGAAGGCCATGATGCTGCTGTTGAAGTGGCCGCCCTTGGGATCGGAGGCGCAGCCGAACGCGACGCTCCGCGCTAGGTCGGCGAGGTCGTCGATGTTGCCGTGGATGATGGTGTCGAGGTCGAAGTAGAGCACCGGCCCGGGAAACAGGCCGGGCCGGAACATCTCGAGCTTGGCATAGAAACCGGGCCAGCCGGTTGTCAGCGGGATGCGCTCGCAGGGTACTTCGACGTCGGACAGGCAGACGAACCGGTGCGGCCGGGTCAGGTTGCGCGCCACCATGTCGCGCAGGACCCGCACGTAGTCGGTCGAGTACATCTTGCTGCCGGAGCGGTAGACGCAAGCCACCGTCAGCGGCGCGTCTCCGGAGGGGAGCAGTTGGGGAGCGACGCTCGACATTGGGCGGGAAC
>CAMDVZ010000078.1 GCA_945878895.1 Caenispirillum bisanense
AACCGCTTGGCCCGCACTCGTCCTTGCGCGATCAGGAACACCTCGCGCGTCTCGTCGGCGTGGCCGATGATTTCGTGGCCGGCGGCGACCTCGTTCCAGCGGCAACGGCGCGCGAGGCTGGCGTGCTGCGCGTCCGTCAGGTCGCGGAACAGCGCGATGCGCCCGATATTCACGGCATCGACCATCAAGCCCCCTCCGCCCGACCTCGTTGCAATCGCGCGGCGATCCCGGCGACTCGATCGATCGCGGACCCCGTCGCGGTCCCCCGCCTGCGTCCGTCGGTTGCCGCCATCTTGCCGCGATGTCCGGAGGCCCGTCCATCGGCGATACGAGATCGGTCCGGTCGACGACGCGACGCGACACCCACCAAGGCAGGACGTCCGCCAGACGTGTCGGGCGGGCGCATCGCCGGATCGGGAATCCTATGCCGGCCGCGCCTCCGCCTCGCGCCACTCCCACGCGATCGCCGCGGGCACGCGCACGGGCATGTCGAGCGCCATCTGGGCGAAGGCTTTCGCGAGCGGATCGGCCTTGATCGAGGCCATGCCGCCGCCACCCAGCGCCTCGCGCAGCAGGAAGTTGAAGCCGCCGATGCCGGGCAGCCGCCAGCGGCTCACCGTGCCCTTGATGCGATGGGCGAACCACGCCGCCATGGCGGCTTCCGTCACCTCGGCGTCGAGAATGGCGACGTATTCGGGCTTGCGCGCGAAGATGCCGATGTTGGCGGTATCGCCCTTGTCGCCGGAACGGCCATAGGCCAGCGCGATCAGCGGCACGGTATCGGTGCCGGCATCCCCCGTCGATGGAAGCGATGGCGCCTCGACCGGCAGCGACGCGTCGGTGAAGCCACCGGACTTCGCGCCGGCTTCCATGGCGATCGTCGTACCGTCGATCTCGACGCTGACCGGCACCTCGGTCTTGGGCACCAGGCAGGAGAACATCCGGATCACGGGCTGCGGCGCCACGCGTCCGGCGCCGAAGGAGCCACTCATGCCGACCACGCCGCCGGTCGCCATCGGCGCGATCTCGCGGCCGAGCAGCGCCAGGGCTTCTTTTTGGTCGTGCCGCGCGGCGACCTTGACCACGACCTCGCGGACGTCGAGCGCGCGGCTATGTGGACCGTAGGTGTCCTCGCCGCCGATGATCTCGATCGACACCTCGCGGTAGTCACCGAGGTTCTTCTCGCGGAACATACGGCGCGTCTTTTTGATCATCATGTCGGCGCTGTGACGGCCCTTGGCGACCGCGTCGCGACCCGACAACATGAAGATGGCGCTGAGCTTGAAGCCGTCGGGCCAGGTGGTCGAGGTCTTGTAGAAATCCGACGGCGGCCGGCCCCTAGCGCCGGACACGCGCACCAGATCCTTGCCGACCTGCTCGTAACGCACCCCGGTGAAGTCGCAAGCGACGTCGGGCACCAGATAGGCGCGCGGATCGCCGATCTCGTAGAGCATCTGCTCGGCCACCGTGGCCGGCGTGATCAGACCGCCGGTGTCGTCGGGTTTGGAGAGCACGAAGGAACCGTCGGCCGAAACCTCGGCGACCGGGAAGCCGATGTCGTCGTAGCCCGGCACCAGCTTCCAGTCGGTGAAGTTGCCGCCGTTGCACTGGGCGCCGCACTCCAGGATGTGACCGGCCAGGGTGCCGGCCGACAGCTTGTCGTAATCCTCCATCGTCCAGCCGAACTCGTGGATCAGCGGCCCCAGCGTGACGGCCGAGTCCACGCAGCGCCCGGTGATCACGATGTCCGCACCTTCCGCCAACGCGCGCGCGATCGGGAAGCCGCCGAGATAGGCGTTCATGCTGACGATCTTCGCGGGCAAAGGCGCGTCGCCGCCCATTTCGGTCACGCCCGCGGCGCGCAGCTCCGGCACCTTCGCCATCAGGTCGTCGCCGCTCACCACCGCGACCTTGAGCTTGACCCCCTGCGCCTCGCACGCCTTGCGCACGGCTTCGGCGCAGGCCTGCGGATTGACGCCGCCGGCATTGGTCACGACCTTGATCCCGCGGTCGGCGATCTCGCGGGCCAGCGGCGTCATCACCGCGGTCACGAAATCGACCGCGTAGCCGGCTTGCGGGTTCTTCAGCTTCTGGGCGGCCATGATCGACATGGTCACCTCGGCCAGATAGTCGTTCACCAGATAGTCGATGCGGCCGTGCCGCACCAGTTGGCCCGGTGCCGTCTCGGTATCGCCCCAGAAGGCGGAACTGCCGCCGATGCGGATTGTCTTCGCGCTGCTCATCGTCGTGATCTCCCGTGTCCGGCGCGCGTCAGCCCTCGGGCTGGATGCCGGCGGCGCGCACGAGGCGCGTCCATTTTTCGGTTTCCAGTTTCTGGAACGCCGCCAGTTCGGCCGACAGGCCGAGCCTGAGGATGACGTGGTTGTCGGCCATCCGCTTGCTCATCTCGGGGGCGCCATAGATTTCGTGCAGCAGCTTGTTGAGACGGTCAACCACCGGCACCGGCGTCTTCGCCGGAGCGAAGAGAGCGTACCAGGCGTCGAGCTCGAACTCGATGCCCTGTTCCCTCAGCGTCGGCAGATCGGGGAGATTCGGCGAGCGCTGGCTGGAGGTGGACGCGATCGCCTTCAGCCGGCCGCCGCGCACGTGCGGCAGGCCGGTCAGCAGGTCGATGAAGGTGAAATGCACGGTGCCCGCGATGGTGTCCTGCAGCGCGGGCGGCGCGCTCTTGTAGGGCACGTGCAGCACGTCGATGCCGGCGATGCGCTTGATCGATTCGCCCGACACGTGCGCGGTGCTGTTGCCAGCGCCGTAGGACAGCTTGCCGGGATTGGCCTTGGCATGGGCGAACAGTTCGCGCGCGTTCGAGAAAGGTGCCGACGGGTGGGCGACGAGGATGAAGGGCACGATTCCGATCAATCCGACGGGCGCGAAATCCGCCACCGGATCGTAGGGCACCGACTTCAGCAGGCTGGCGTTGGCGGCGTGCGTGGTGTTGGTTGTGTAGAACAGCGTGTGGCCATCGGGCGCGGCGCGCGCCACGGCGTTGCCCGCGATGGTGCCGTTGGCGCCGGGCTTGTTGTCGACGATCACGGTCTGGCCGGTCGCCGCCGCCAGTCGCTCGCCGAACAGGCGGGCCATCGTGTCGGTGCCGCTGCCGGCGGTGAAGGGCACCACCAGCGTGACCGGTTTGGTCGGCCACGCCTGCGCCAGCGCAGCGCCCGGCAGGGCCGTCGTCGCGGCGGCGGCGGCGATCAGGTGGCGGCGGCGCAATGTCATGGTCAGCCCCTCTTGCGGTTCATGAACGCACCCATGCGTTCGGTGTGCTCGCCGGTGGTCACGGTGCGCGCGAAGGAGTCGATGCCGGCCTCGATCGCCTGCGCGAGCGGCAGCGTCTCCCAGCGACGCATCAGCGCCTTCTGCTCGCGCACCGCCCTGGGCGCGCCTTCGAGGATGGAGTGGACCAGCGCATCCACGGCCTGGCCGATCTCGGACGTCTTGACGACCCGCTCGACCAGGCCCCACGCCTCGGCGGTGCGCGCCCCGATGTTGTCGGCGGCCATCAACAGCACCGAGGTGCGACCCCAGCCGATCAGGCGCGGCAGCAGCGCCGCCTCGACCACCGAGGGAACGCCGACCCGGACCTCGGGCATGCCGAACGAAGCACTCTCGGTGGCGATCCGCATGTCGCAGGCGGCGGCGACTTCGAGGCCGGCGCCCAGCGTGTAGCCCTCGCAGCGCGCGATCACCGGCACCGGACAGTCGCGTATCGCCTGGCACAGCAGGTGAACGTGGGTGATGAAGGCGCGCGCGGCTTCCGGCGTTTTCAAGGTCACCATGTGGCGGATGTCGGCGCCGCCGATCAGCGCCTTGCCGCCGGCGCCCGACAGCACGACGACGCGTACGTCGTCCTCGGCCGACAGCGTCGTGAACGCCGCGATCAGGTCGTCGATGGCCGGCGGGTTGACGATGTTGAGGCGCTTCGAATTGTCGTAGACGACGTGCGCCACGACGCCCTGGGGGCGGCGTTCGCGAACGATCTCGACCTTGTGTTCGGGCTGGGTCATGCGTTTCGCTCCGCGAGCCCTTCGGCCCGGCCTTCTTTGGTTGCCGCTTTTCCCCTAATAGAACCCGCCAGCGACCGTCCACAAGCCCATCGCCACCCGGGGGAACACGCGTGCCCGACACGAACATCGATCTCAGCGCCTGGGGCGTCGACCTCGGCGCCTATCGCGTCTTCACGCCACCGGACCCCTTCGAGGACCATGTCGGACCAATCTACCATCGCATCGAGGGCGACGCGCGGGCCGCCAACACGGTCCATTGCGTGCTGCCGACCACCGAGGCGCAACACCGCAACGCCGGCGGCGTCCTGCACGGCGGCGCCCTGATTACCTTCGCCGACTACGCGCTGTGCCTGATCGCGGGCCGCGCCGCCGATGGCGGCACCAACAGCTCCTTCGCGCTGACGGTCAACCTGTCGCTCGAGTTCACCGAGGCGGGCAAGGTCGGCCCGCCGCTGGAGGCACGCGGCGAGCCGTTGCAGGTTACCGGCCGCCTCGCCTTCGCGCGCGGCTCGATCGTCCAGGAGGGCCGCACGCTGGCGTTGTGGTCGGGCGTCTGCCGCCACGTCGCGCGCGACAAGGCGATGGCGCGCAAGGATGCCTCCGCGCTCGAGGCGCCGGCCATCGCGGTCGCCCAGCCGGTGCCGGCGGGTTACGCGGCACTGACCCGCCCCAGCAACTTCATGAACCATGTCGGCGCCATCTACTCGCGTCGCGACGAACGCGGCACGCACGTGATCCAGCCGACGCTACCCCACCAGTGCAATTCCGGCGGCGTGCTGCATGGCGGCTTCACGATGGGCTTCGCCGACAACGCCCTGATCACGGCCGTCCGCGACATGGAGGACAAGTACACCTCCACCGTTCATTTCTCGGCCGAGTTCCTCGCCGCGGGCGATTTGTCGGCTCCGCTGGAGACGCTGGTCGAGGTGCCGCGCATGTCGCGCTCGCTCGCCTTCACGCGCGGCGTGGTCATGCAGGGCGACCGCCGGCTGCTGTCCTACAGCGCGCTGGTGGCGCTGCGGGACCGCAAGACATGAGCGGCCCGACAACCATCCCGGCGGACGTCCCGCCGCACTTCGAACTGCTCCACGGCGACATGGGGTTCGGCGACCTGATCGGGCCGATGTACATCCGCAAGCCGCGCGAGGGCCGTGCTTTCGCGTGGGGCTTTCGGGTCGCCGACAAGCACATGAACCGCGGCGGCGTCGTGCATGGCGGCATGCTGGTGGCGTTCGCCGACCAGTGCCTTGGCGCGCTGGTCTACTACGCCGGCGGCCGCAAACCCTGCTCGACCATCGACCTCGCGACCTCCTTCGTCGCGCCCGGCAAGCTCGGCGACTGGATCGAGGGCACCGGCGAGGTCACGCGCGTCACGCGCGACCTGATCTTCATGCGCGGCCGCGTCCATTGCGGCGACCGCACGCTGCTCGACGTCAAGGGCATCTGGAAGATCCTCGCTCCGGCGCGCTGGGCCGAATCCGCCGTCAGGGAGCGCCTCGGCGGCGGTTGAGGCGGCGTCGCCCCGGTTTGGACACGAACCCGGCGCATTCCAGACATGATTGATCACCCACAATTAGGGATATCCCCCGTTCTGGTGGCGTGGTTCAAACGGGCCGCCGGGGCGAAGTGAACCAGCCTTGCCGGGCGCCAGGTCACGGCACGATACAAAACCGGCTTGGACAAGGATGGCCAGCGGCACCAGGGGTAGACGGACGCGCGCGTCTCGAGCGACCCCGCGACAAGGAGTCAGGACAAAGTGGACGGCAACATCCACCCCCGGACGGCACAGGCCGACGAGCGGCTCCGCGTTCGAGCGACGTCGGCGAAGCTGAAACTGTGTGCCGCGGCCTTCGTCGCCAATGAAAGCGACATCGTCGAAAGCTTCGTTCGCCACACGCTGGCGTTCGTCGATCATTTGTGGATCCAGTTCCACAACTCCTACGACACGTCCCGCCAGATCGTCGAACGGCTGATCGAGGAAGGCCTGCCCGTCAGCGTCGAGGTCTCGGCAAGTCCGGTCTTCCAACGCGAACGACTTGGCGACGAGCTGGTTCATCGGGTCGCCGCGAGTGCCCGGTACGATTACGTGCTTCCGCTCGATGCCGACGAGTTCATCGTCGCGGAAAGCCGCGCGACGCTGGAAGCGGAACTGGCGAGCGTTCCCGAGGGCGGCGTCCTGTCGCTGGCGTGGCTCTCCTTCGTGCCCTCCGGGCGCGACGACCCGGGCGACCCCGATCCAGTGCGTCGCATCCGCCATCGCCTGCGCGCGCCCCATCCTTCCGTCCGCAAGGTATTCTTCCACGCCGACATGCTGCGGCGCGAGGATGTCTACCTGGCCGACGGAAATCATCATCTGCTGAGCCGGACGGGTCACGGAATCGTCGAGCACGAGGCATCGCGCGTGTTTCTCGCCCACTACCCGATACGTTCGTCCGCCCAACTCGCCAGCAAGGTGTTCCTCGGCGCGCTCGCGCGACGCCTGAGCCCGGAATTCACCGAAAACCAGTCGCGTCACTGGCGCTCGATGATGGGTGACCCGGGACTGCCCGCCGACATGCCGATCGCGGACCTCTCGCGCCTGGCCGCGACCTATCTGGGATCTCCGGATGACAAACTGATCGAGGCACCGCTGCGGAGTCCCGCGCCCCGCGTGTCGCGATATGGGCATCTGGTTCGCGTCGATGCATTCGAACGCCTCGCGGGCTTCGTGACCACCGTCTTCGCCGACGAGGCTTTGCGCCCACGCGGCCTCTCGCCGGAACCGATGGCGTCGACGGACGGGCAAAGCCTGGCACCCGGGCGCCAGGCGCTCCTCAAGGAGGTCGAGGAAGCGCGACGGATTCTGCAGCACGTCAGGCGCGAGCAACGCGAGGAGGCCGAAGAAGCGCGACGCACCCTGGAGCAGGTCCGGCACGAGAGACGCGAGGAGGCCGAGGAAGCGCGACGCGCCCTGGAGCAGGTCCGGCGCGAACAACGCTCCTTCAGGACCCGCGTCGTCGCGGGCCTCGCCGCGGCCTCGACGCTGATCGCGACGGCGGCCGTCGCCGCTCTCGTCCAGGGGCTGTAGCTGGTGACTGCCATCGTGATCCGTCCCGAGCCGGTGTCGGTCGGGGACGGCATGCAAATCGTAGCCGCCAACATCACCGGACTCGCCGACGATCCGCGCCGTCTGTGGTATCGGATCGAAACCACCGCCCAGCCCGACGAGATCGCGGTGGCGCACGCCCTCGTCGTGTCGGTGATCAACGCGGCCATGGCGCTGGGGCGCGACATCGTCGTCGATGGGCCGCTCACCCGCGGCACCGTCATGAACCTCCTCGAGTACCAGCGGATATGGAGCGCCTGGATGCCGGCGCTCTACCGCCGGGTTGCCATCGCCGCACGCGAGTTGCTGCCCGACGAACCGTTCCGCCCAGAGCGCCGGTTCGTCCTGCCGTTCTCCGGCGGGCTCGACAGCGCCCATTCGGCGCTCGTGCTGTCGGAGACGCGGGACCTCGGCGCCCTGATGCCGATCCACGGGCTGGAGATCACGCTCGCCGACACCGAGCGCTGGACCAACACGGTCGTCGGCCTGCGAGCCTAAGGCAAGTCGCTCGGTGTCCCCGTCTTGCTCGCCGCCACCAACTGGCAGGAGATCGCGCCGAAGCTGCCGGGATATCTCGGTTTTTTCCCGCCCATCGTGGCGGCCGGGCTGCTCCACGCGCCGACGTACGGCGGAACCGTCTCCGCGTCGGCCTATCCCTACGACAGCCTGGCGTTGCCGCTGGAAACCAACCCGCTGACCGACCCGCTGCTGGGCAGGCCGGGCTTTCCGGTCCTGCATCATGGTGCCTTCGCGCACCGCATCGACAAGGTCGCGGCCGTCGCGTCGTGGCCGGTGGCGCTGAAACATCTCCGCCCGTGCGACGCGCCGACCGTCGAGGGCGGCGCCTGCGCCCGCTGCCGCAAATGCGTCCAGACCGCGCTCGCCTTCTGCGCGCTCGGCTTGCCGGTGCCGCCGTCGCTGGGCGGCGCGCCACCCTCGATCGGGGACATCGAGCGCTTCGAGATGACGCCTTACGCGCTGCTGGGGCTGCGCGACGTCCTCGCCGCCGCCCGGAGCAGAAACATCGGGGCGCCGTGGCTCGCGGCCGTCGAGCAGCGCATCGCCGCCGCCGATCCGATGTCCGTCGGGGCCGACGATGCTGCGGGCCTTCGACGCCGTCTCGAACACGCGCTCGGCGGCCCCGGCGGTTCGGGACCGATGCGTTTCGTCCGCCGGGTCGCCCGGGCGATTCGGGGCGCCGACGACCCGCCATCCGCCGCCCCCGTGCGCCCGGTCGTGCCCGCGCCATCGCCGGGCCGACCGTCTCCGGCTCGACCGTCTCCGGCCACCGCGCCGGCTCCCGGTTTCGCCGTCTCGGCCGGCGGACGCCGCCTCTATGTGGATGGCGATGATTTGCGCGGCGCGGCGCTGATGGAGAGCGCCGGCAACCTCTTCCCGGCGGCGCTGGCGATGTGGAAACTTCTGGTCGCGTCGGGGCGCTGGACCCACGTCGTCGACGTCGGCGCGAACTACGGCGAGATGATCGTCGACCTCGACGTCGGACCCGAAATCCGCCTGATCGCGGTGGAGCCCAATCCACGCATCGCGGCGTGCCTGGAACGCTCGATGGCCGAGGCCGGTCGCCCGATCGAACTGGTGCGGAAAGTCGTTTGCGACCGCGACGGGACGGCCGAGCTCACGATCGACCGGACGTGGTCGGGCATGTCGAGCCTGCGGGTTCATCCGGTGGAGACGCGCGGGCATGACCTGGCGACGATCCAGATGGAGTCCGCGACGCTGCGCTCGTTGCTCGCCGACGCCACGCCGGACGGCGAAAAGCGCGTCGCGGTGAAGATCGACGTCGAGGGCCAGGAACTCGCGGCGCTGCGCGGCCTCGAGGGAAGGGCTACGGCCTTCGGCGCGTTCGCGGCCATGATCGAGGTCCGGCACTTCGACGCGAGTGACTTCTCGGCCGTGCTGGAGACCTTCACGATCGACTTGTTCGACATGCGTTCGAAAGCGCTCGTCGAGATCGCCGACGCCACGCCCGCCCGACTGCTCGACCTGCTGGCAAGCGGCGATTTCCATCCGCACGACGCGGTGCTGCGTCCGCGGACCTGACGCCGACGCCCGGCGCGCCGCGCCCCGGTTTCGACACGATGATGCCGCGCCAGCGACGCGGCGCCTTCGCGCCATCGACAAACGGACGGTCCAGCCTCGCGAGGTCGCAACAGACCAACCGGGAGTCCGACCATGAGATGGATCGTCGACAGAGTCCTTCTGGCAGCAGCGCTTGGCGTGGCGTCGTTTGGCATGGCGCCCGCCCGGAGCGCCGACCTTCCCGCCTCGGAGTACCGGCTGTCGGGACCACATGGCCACGCCAATCTCTCGATCTACCTGGTGCATGGCCGCGCGACCGATCGGGGCGGCGCCATGCTGACCTTGCAGGATGCCCTCAAACGCGGCGTCGTGCGCATCCGCGAGACCGGCAACGTCGACCAGCTGACCATCGAGAACACAGGCAACGAGCCGGTCTACGTGCAGGCCGGCGACATCGTGAAGGGCGGCCAGCAGGATCGCGTGCTGCGCCTCGACCTGGTGCTGGCGCCGCGTTCGGGTCCGGTCCCGATCGCCTCGTTCTGCGTCGAGCAGGGCCGCTGGGCCGCCCGCGGCCAGGAGGAAGTCCGCCATTTCTCCAGCGCCGACGCCGCCATCCCGTCGCGCGACCTGAAACTGGCCGCCCGCGAGGTCGCGAAGCCTGCGCCGGCCGGACCCGTCGTCGCCGAGCCGACCGCGCCGGGCTCGCGCCGCCAGCAAGCCGGCAACCGCGGTCCCGCCTCGGCGCAGACCGAGGTCTGGGCCGGCGTCGCGGACCTGCAGCGCAAGCTCGGCGGCAACGTGCGCGGCGACGTGGCCGCGCCGGCGTCGCGCACCAGCCTGCAGCTCTCGCTGGAGAACGACAAACTGCGCGTCGCCGCCGACGCCTACTACACGACGCTCGTTGGCCTGATCGACAAGGAGCCCGACGCGATCGGCTTCGCCTTCGCCATCGACGGCAAGATCAACAGCGCCGACGTCTATGGCTCGCCCGCCCTGTTCCGCCAGATGTGGCCCAAGCTGCTGCGCGCGGCCTCGACCGAGGCGCTGGCCGAACGCAAGGACGGCACGCAAGCCACGCCGCCGACCGCCGAGGCGATGAAGGCGTTCCTGGTTGCCAGCGAAGCCGCGCGTCCGACCGAGCGCGAGCTCGCCGGCGGCGGCAGGCAGATCACGCACGACAGCGACAAGGCCGTCGTGTTCGAAACCCGCCGCGCCGCGTCCGCGCCCGGCTTCGTGCACCGCAACTATCTCGGCAAATAGCGAACGGCCGGGCGCGTGGGCCCGGCCGTCGGTGGCGGCGCGTATGGACGCGCCGCCTCAGGCGGCGATCTCGCGCACCTTGATCGTGTATTTGAAGGCGTCGGGATCGAGGCTGTCGAGCGGACCGGCCGCCGTCTCGGCCTGCGGATACATCAGGAAGCCGAGCTTCGGTCCCTTCGCGCCCGGCAGCGCGAGGTCGTGGGCGGTGTTGTAGGCGATCCAGTTGCCTTCCCACGCCCCGAACAGCGTCTTGCGCGCCGCCCCCACCATGAGATCGGCGAGCGGCCGGTTGCCCGGCGGTTCCTCGAGCGCCACCTTGCGCACGTCGGCCGGATCGACCGGCACCCAGCCGAAGCCCGACAGCCACACCTCGGCCCGGCAATGCTGCGCCCTGGTGACGATTTCGGAGCCGGTGCCGAGGCTCTTGTAGCCGAACTTCGAGGGCGCCACGCGCAGGCCGTAGACGTCGCGCGCCGGCAGGCCGGAGGCGCGCGCCAGGCCCACGAACAGCGCGTTGAGATCGGCACATTTGCCGCCGAGGTCGCCCGCCTTCAGCATCGAGGCGATGTCGCCGACGCCGCAGCCGCGCGTGGTTGCCTTGCGGAACGTGTTCTCGACGATCCATTCGTACAGCGCCCGCGCCCCCGCGCCACGTCGCCCGTCACGCCCTTGACGATGCCATCGGCGGTCGTCTTGACGATGCCGTCGAGTGGCATCAGGTCGGTGGCGGCGGTGTAGAGGCTGCGCTCAGCCTCGCTCAACGACGCCACCGACATCGCCGCGGCCATGTCGACGGCGCGGTCGCGGGTGCGCACGCGGCTGACCACTTCCAGCACCGGCGCCTTTTCGGTCGCGGCCCATTCCGCGCGCACGAAGGCGGCACCGTACTTCGCGTCCCGATCCAGCGCCGCCGATGCGAAATTGCCGGTCCAGGTCGTGTCGCCCGGCTCATTCCAGCCAGCGGCATTCAACGACGGCGCCGGCATCCAGACGCGCGTGGCGCCATCGGGTTTGGCGATCTCGATCCGTGTCGTGGTCTCGAAGGTGCGCCACGCGCCGGGCTTCGGCGCGAAGGGTTCGGCGGCCAGGGCTGCCTTGCCGGCAAACGGGCCGACGGCGGCCACAGCCGCGCTGCCGGCGAGCATGTCTCTTCTCTTCATGGGACTCCCCCAACGCCCGGCGATCGCCGGACGCGCGTGTTTCGTGATCGGGAAATCCGCGGGGATGGTTCGGCGCGAAGGCCAATGCCTGCCAGAGCCATCCCGTCGTCGGTCGCGCGCCGCCGGTCGAAACCGGCCGACTCCACCGCCATGCGGCAGGAGTCCCGAAGGACGCGCGCGGTCACCTTAGGGCAGGCGGCGCGATGCGGTCAATCCGGTCTCGGCGGCAGTCCCGTGCGCACCGACCGGCATCCCCAAGCATCCGCCAATCATGTCATCCCGAGCTTGCCGAGGGATCCCGACGCGGTGGTCCGGCCGTGAGACGCCTCGATGAATCCGGGATCCCTCGACGGGCTCGGGATGACAGCGCGCGCGCCGCAGGCCCCGCCTCACGCCTCCTTGCGCAAATCGAGATCGGCGAACACCGGCGCGCGCTTCTCCTGCATAGCCCTGAACGCCTCGGGCATGTCGCCGCCGTGGATGAAGGCGGCGTTCCAGACGCTCATGTAGTTCAGCGACTCGTCGACCGAGTGATCCCTCGTGTAGCGGATCATTTCCTTGCTGCCATGGACAGCCAGCGGCGATTTCGCCGCGATCGTGCGCGCCGTCGCCATGACGTCGTCCATCATGTCGGCGTGGCTGTCGTACACGCGGTTGACGTAGCCCGCCCGCAGCGCCTCCTCCGCGCCCATGTTGCGGCCGGTATAGGCGAGCTCGCGGGCGAGACCATCGGGGATCAGGCGCGGCAGGCGCTGCAGGGTGCCGACATCGGCCACCATCGCCAGATCGATTTCTTTTACGACGAAAAACGCGTCGCGCGTACAGTAGCGCATGTCGCAGGCGGAGGTCAAGTCGACGCCGCCGCCGATGCAGCCGCCCTGGATGGCCGCCAGCACCGGCACCCGCGACTTGTCGAGCACGGTGAAGCTTTCCTGGTAGGCGATCAGGCCGCGCCGGAAGCGCTCGCGCCGGCGCGCCGGATCGCCTTCCTCGGCCGAGATCGAGCCGAACACCGACAAATCCATGCCTGATGTGAAATGCGGGCCCGTCGAGGAGATCACCGCCACGCGCACGTCGGCGCGCTTCTCGCCGATCTCGACGGCGAACACTTCGCGGATTTCCTCCCAGAAGGCGCGGTTCATCGAATTGCGCTTGTCGGGCCGGTTCAGCCGGACATGGGCGACGCCGTCGGTCACCGTGAAATCGAACGTCGTGTAGGCCATGGGATCTCCGCCGGGGTTGGAGCGCCATCAAACGCACCCCGGCAGGGGCTGGCAAGCACGGCCAACGCGTCGCGGTCGGCAGGGTTGAACTCCCGGAAACCCCATGGCATACCCCGGCGCCTTGGCGAAGCTGCGGTAGCTCAGTGGTAGAGCACTCCCTTGGTAAGGGAGAGGTCGAGAGTTCAATCCTCTCCCGCAGCACCAGTCAATCCGTTGAAATCGTTGGTCTTCCGGACAAACAGCGGCGGGTCGCGCGACGGCCGGCTTGTCGCGCCCGCTCGGCCGGCCCGATGATCCCCGCCTTGACCGCACCGCGCATCGGGCGCTTCTTCCGGGCATGAACGGGAAGACGCCGGTTCCGATCGCCAGGGCGCGCGTCCGGCAGATCTGGCTGCGGGCGCAGAAGCTCGACCAGCACGCGCCATTCGGCGCCGGACCATCAGCGACGCGCGCCGCCGTCGAGCATCTGGGCTATGTCCAGATCGACACGATCCACGTGATCGAGCGCTGCCACCACCACATCCTCGGGTCCCGCATCCCCGATTACCGGCGCGCGGACCTGCGCCACGCCCAGTCGGTCGACAAGTCGGTATTCGAGTACTGGACGCACGCGCTGGCCTATGTGCCGACCGGCGACTTCCGGTTTTTCGTCGCCGCCATGCGCCGGGACTTCCGCAACCGCTACCCCTCGGTCTCCGCCGCCGACCTGCGCCGGCTGCTGGCGCGCATCGAGGACAACGGCCCGCTCACCATCCGCGATATCGACGACGACGTGCTGGTCAAGAAGGATCACGCCTGGGCCAGCCGCAAGCCGTCCAGGCGAGTGCTCCAGCTCGCCTTCTACAAGGGCCTGCTGACCATCGGTGCGCGGGACGGCATGCTGAAGAGCTACGAGCTGACCCATCGCCATTTCGGCTGGGAGGCGCCGCCCAAGCCCGCGAGCGTAACCGCCATCCTTGACTACATGCTGGATCGCGCTTTGCGCACGCAGGGCGTCGTCGGCCTCGACTCGATCTGCCACCTAGACGCGCCGCGCAAACCCGCGATGCGTCGCCTGATCGAGCGTCGCGTCGGGCGCGGCGAACTCGTGGCCGTGGCGCTCGACGGCGCCGAAAAGCTCGAACACTGGGCCGCCCCCGACACGCTCGACGCGCCGGCCTCGCCCGTCGGCGATCGCGTCCATATCCTCTCGCCCTTCGATCCGCTGATCATCCAGCGCAAGCGACTGCGCCTGATGTTCGACTACGACCATCGCTTCGAGGCCTACGTGCCGAAGGACAAGCGCGTCTTCGGCTACTTCACCCTGCCGGTCCTGATCGGCGACCAGGTCGTCGCCGCCATCGACCTCAAGACCGATCGCGCCGCGAAGAAGCTGCTCGTGCAGCAATGGACCTGGGTTGGCCGCAGCGCGTCGCGGGCGCATCGCCGCCGGATCGAGGAGGAACTGCACCGCTTCGAGCGGTTCCAGCTCGGGTCGTGAGACGCGGGCGTTCGCGAAGAACGTCCTGCCTCGCTGAAATCCGGCCATGGCCGCCACGACACCTGTGCTGCGAGCTCCGATCGTCGCGACAAAATGGAACCTTCGTGTTACATTACTAATCAGTCAGTAATATAGGCTACATCTTTGGCCCTGAAGAACGCGCGCACCAGCGCCGGGTCCTCGCCGATCGCCTTCAACTGCGCGTCGATGGCGTCCTGCAGCACCTCGCCGGCCTTCAGCGGCCGGCGCGCCACGCCGGTGCGCTTCATGTGGTTCCACACCAGCTCGTCGGGATTCAGTTCCGGCGCGTAGCCCGGCAGGAAGTGAAGCTCAAGCTTGCCGTTGGTCGCCTCGACGTAGTCGCGCACCGTCTTCGCCTTGTGGACCGGCAAGTT
>CAMDVZ010000079.1 GCA_945878895.1 Caenispirillum bisanense
CGCGGACCTACGAGAAGGGCATCCGCGTCAGCGATGTCCAGATGAAGACGCTCGACCTTCGCGGCGACGCCTTCCATCCGGAATGGAACTACGCCATCGTCCCGCGCAAGAGCGATAAATCGTAGCTGTTATCCTGGCGACTGTCCTTAATTGACGCGAGCGGCGCGAACGCGCTATCGTTTCGACCGAACTACACGCGAGAGCCTCCCATGCGGGTCCACAGACGACGTTTCCTGCACGGCGCCGCTGCCCTGGCAGCTGTCGGAGTCGCCGCGCCAACGCGCGCCGCCGACATTGGCGCCGCCGCGCCCGGCTTCGCCGCGACCGACACGGCGGGCCGGCGCTTCACCCTTGACGGTCTGCGTGGACGCATCGTGGTGCTGGAATGGAGCAACCCGCTCTGCCCCTTCGCGGGCAAGCACTACGCGTCCGGTGGCATGCAGGCCTTGCAGGACGAGACCGTCGCGGCGGGCGGTGCGTGGTTCACCCTGTTCTCGACCCCGCCCGACACGATCGGGTACGCCTCCGAACTCGAAGCCGAGGCGATCACGGAGCAGCGCAAGGCGCGCCCCACCGGCATCCTGCTCGACCACGACACAAGCCTCGCCCGGCTGTTTGGCGCACGCGCCACGCCCCACCTCTTCGTCGTCGCGCGCGACGGCACGCTCGCCTATGCCGGCGGCATGGACAGCATCGCTTCGGTCCGGATCGAGGACATCGAACGCGCTACCCCTTACGCACGCGATGCCTTGCGGGCGGTGATCGCTGGCCGCCCGGTCGAATTCGCCACGACCCGGCCCTACGGCTGCCCGATCAAGTATTTGTAGCGAGGACACGGCCGGTGCGACGGTGCCCATTTCGCGGCCATGGTGCGCGAGACGTGGCGGCATGGTCGCGACCGTGTCCGGTCCGGGACGGTCCGCGCGAAGGGTCGTAGGTATACCCAGCTGCTCGTCCCGATTCCGAATGTTTTCCGTCATGGAAAAAACAGACCCTGCGGAGGCCGTCCGTGAAAGTCACTTCGACCGAGTTCCAGCAGAACGTGGGTCGCTACCAGGACGCCGCGATGCGCGCGCCCGTCACCATCACGAAAAACGGTCGCGACCACATGGTTCTCGTCGCCGCCGACCTGTTCGAGCTTGCGGTGCGCGGTCGTGTCGCCCTGCGCTCCGGGGATCTCGAGGACGATACGCTTGCGGCCATCGCCATCGCCGAAGTGCCGGCGGTATACGCCGACCCCGACAACAAGCCCTGACGCGACCCCTATCCGCCATCCCGCTTCCGGTGCCGGACCCCGGCCACGTGATCGGCTACACCTAACCTCTGGGCAGACGATCACGCCGTCGGTCGGGATACCGGCCTGAAAGATCGGCCCTGCGTCATCGTCCTCGCGTCGGAACGGCGCGAGGACATTACCGTGGTGACCATGGTCGCGGTAATCCGTGCGGTACCCTCGAACCTCGACGAGGCGCTGGAGATACCCGCCGCCATCGAGACAGCTCCCGGACTCGACGAGGGGCCGTCGTGGATCGTGGTCACCGAGGTCAACAGATTCATCTGGCCTGGCCCCGATCTCGTCCCCATTTCCCGGAACTCGCCAATGCGCTTCGACTACGGCGTGTTGCCACCGGGCTTCTTTCGGACACCGCGGAACTCGTTCGTCGCGCTCGCACGAGCGAGTCGCGTACGCCTGGTCGCGCGCCTTCAGTAAGTTCGTCGACTTCGTGGCTAAAGGCGACCGCGTACGGCCGCGAGAGGAGATCGTCGACTATCCCCCGGAGGCGCGACAGCCGCGCCGAAACCAGCACAACGTCGTCCATGGGCGCTGTTCGGGCTCGTGCGACGTCGGCGGGAAGGATTCGGCCCGATTCGACGCGGATTGTCGGCAATCGATCACGGCGGCGCCCACCGGGCGGTCGATCTGGCTGGCCCGGCATCGTCGGCCTGGCGCCAATCGACTGGAATCGTTGGGAAAATAATTTTACCCGGATGAAATTGAGGGCGGTCCGCCGCCCGGCCGGCATGATGCACCGCCCGTTCCGGATGCTGTCACCGCAAGACGCGTCCGGTCTGGCGGTTTTCGGTGCGGGTCCGCCTCCTGATACATACGGTTTCGAAAAATCACGCGGGTAATTTACTTTAGAGATATAATCGTGTAGAATTACCCGTGCGTGAAATTCAATCCTTCGCTTTCGACCTGCTCCGCGGCGGCCTCGCCCGCGGCTGCGGCCTTGCGTCCGGTGTCCGTCTCGTCGTCGTCCAGCTCGCGTCCGGCCTTTGGTGGCGCTTGTCCAGCCTCTGGAGTGCCCGTCCGGCCATCGTCCGGAAGATTCTTGCGCCGTCCAGCCCACGCCGGGTCATTTCCGGAAACGTCCGGCCCGTGCCTCCAGGGGGGGTGTCCGCCGGACGCTTTGGTGCGAGAATTTATGCGTGACCACGGCGACTCCGTCGGCCGTCGCCGGATTTGGGCTTCAGCCGCCGCGCAGGGCAGCGATATTGGCGGCGTAGCCGGCGGGGCCGTCCTTGAAGACCGCCGTGCCGGCCACCAGCATGTCGGCGCCTGCGGCGACCGCGAGCCGGGCCGTGGCGGGGTTGATGCCGCCATCGACCTCCAGATCGATGCGCCGGCCGCTGGAGTCGATCATGGCCCGCAGGGCGGCGATTTTGACCAGTTGGCTGTCGATGAAGGCCTGACCACCGAAGCCAGGGTTGACGCTCATCACGAGGATCAGATCGACGTCGCCGATCACCGGCGCGACCAGCGACGCCGGCGTCGCGGGATTGAGCACCACGCCGGCTTTTTTGCCGAGGCGCCGGATTTCCTGCAGCGAGCGGTGCAGGTGGGGGCCGGCCTCGGGATGCAGGGAGATCACGTCGGCACCGGCTTCGGCGAAGGCAGCCAGATACGGATCGACCGGCGAGATCATCAGATGCACGTCGAACGGCAGCGCCGAGTGCTTGCGCAACGCCTTCACGACCATTGGCCCGATCGTGATGTTGGGCACGAAATGGCCATCCATCACGTCGACATGGATCAGGTCGGCGCCAGCCGCGGTGACGGCGGCGATCTCGGCACCCAGGGTGGCGAAATCGGCCGACAGGATGGAGGGCGCGATGCGCGTCGTCTGTTGCATGCGGCCTCTCGCGGCGGCGCGCCACTCCGGTGGCGCAGGTGGATGGCGTCGGGCCCGGGAACAGCCTGCCCGACGAAGGAAAGAGCGCCACCGACGTGGCGCATCCTCCGAAGCAACCGTTACCCGCCCGCGTCGCCATGCGCCATGGCGGTCCGGACGGATTGTCGAGCCAGCGGAATCCCGGCCGGGATCGGACCATCCGGAAGCGCGCCACCCCAATCGCGTTCCATTCGGAAAGCGGGCCACGCCGCCGCACCGCATGGGGCTCGATCGGGCGGCCCGCCGGGCGACAACGCGGCGCGGCATCCGTTGGCCGCCGGGTCAGCCCAGATGGTGGAAGACGAAGGCGCCACGGTCGGTGTCCCATGCCCAGGTGTCGCGCAGATGGGCGCCGTCGCCGCCGGCTTCGCCGCGCGCCAGCCACGAGAGCTCAGGCAATTGCAGCGCGTCGGGCACGAGGTCGGCGATGCCGCTGCCTTCGCCGATGCCGATGAGTTGCGCGTGGGCGGGCACGTCGACCGGGGTGGCCGGCGCGTGGTCGCCGGCGAGGGCGGCGAAACCGACATCGACCAGGGTCGCGGGCACGTCGGCATGGATCGCGACGTCGGCCCAGCCCTGGAAGCGCAGGGCATCGGCGGCGACGTGGAAGCCAGTGCCGGGATCGGCGCCGAACACGAAATCGAGCGCGGTGCCGGCCAGCGCGGGACGATGGGCGGCCAGCGTCGCCTCGGCGCTCCAGTCGGAACGCCCCATCGATTCGAAAACCGACTCATGGGGCGGCCGGTCGAACATCACGAGATCGGGCGCGACCAGCGGCGCGTCGAATGCCGCGGCCATGGCGGCGTTGTCTGTCCCGGCGATGCCGGTGGCGTCGGAACTGGCGGCGGCGGGAGCGTCGCTCATCGGGGGGCACCATCGCGTTCACGCCACGCGGCGGAAGCCGCCCGGCGGTCGCAGGGTCTTGTTATGCCTCGACTATACAAGCGATCGCGGTCGTTCGACAGGAAAATTCCCTGTCGAACGAAGGGGTTGCCGGCTCTAGAGATTCGACCGGATGAAATCGCGCACCCGCGGCATGATCTGCTCGCGCCATTTGCGACCATTGAAGATGCCGTAGTGGCCCACGCCGGGCTGCTCGTAGTGGACGTGGCGGTCGGCGGCGATGCCGGGCGTCAGGACATGGGCGGCCCTGGTCTGGCCGACGCCCGAAATATCGTCGAGCTCGCCTTCGACGGTCATCAGGGCCGGCTTGACGATCAGGGAAGGGTCGACCTTGCGACCGCGCGAAACCCACAGGCCGCGCGGCAGCTGATGCTCCTTGAACACGACCTGGATGGTCTGGAGGTAGAATTCGGCGGTCAGGTCCATGACCGCGAGATACTCGTCGTAGAACTTGCGATGCCCATCGGCGGAGTCGTCGTCGCCCTTCACCAGATGGTCGAACTGGCGCATGTGGGCGTTGACGTGGCGGTCGAGATTCATCGTGATGAAGCTGCCGAGCTGCAGAAAGCCCGGGTAGACGCGGCGCATGAAGCCGGGATGGCCGAACGGCACCGTCGAGATCACGCTCTGGCGGAACCACATCATCGAATTGCGGGTGGCGAGGTCGTTGGGCACGGTCGGGCTGATGCGGGTATCGATCGGGCCGCCCATCAGGGTAATGCTGCGGGCCTGCATCGGATCGTCGGCGGCGGCCATCAGCGCGGCGGCGGCCATGACCGGCACCGAGGGCTGGCAGACCGCGATCACGTGCACGTCGGGGCCGAGATAGCGCAGGAATTCCGCGACGTAGTCGGCGTAGTCGTCGAGATCGAAGTTACCCTCGGTCAACGGCACTTCGCGGGCGTCGATCCAGTCGGTGACGTAGACGTCGTGCTCGGGCAGCAGCGCTTCCACGGTGCCGCGCAGGAGGGTGGCGTAGTGGCCCGACATCGGGACCACCAGCAGCACCTTGGGGTCGTCGCGGGTCGCCAGACCACGCAGGTCGCGCCGGAAATGCAACAGCTGGCAGAACGGCTTGCGCAGCAGGATCTCTTCGTTGACCGCGACGGCGCGACCATCGATCATCGTCGTGGCGTGGCCGAAGACGGGTTTGCCGTAATTCCGGGTCAGGCGGGAGACCATCTCGGCACCCGCCGTCATCGACTTGCCAAACCACGTCGTGGACAGCGGATTTTGCGGCGCGCCGTAGAAATCCTCGACCCACCGGGCCGCCATCTGGACCGGCTGGGCCAGCTGCCGGTTCATCTGGTGCATCTGATACAGCATTCACGAACCCCACATTGCATGGACCGGCTCTCGCTCCGTCGACTTCGGAACTCCACGCGACCGTCATGGCAGTGTAGCGCAAGCGTATGGGCTGTCGATTCTATTTTGCGTCGCAGCGCAAACGCGAATTTCGCAGCGAAATCAACCCGATTGGACGGGTGCGCTGCATCAAAGCAGGGGTTTGAGCGAGGCCGCTATGTCCTCGGCGCGCGATTGATGGGTGAAATGCTTGTAGAAGCGGCCCTTCGCGTCGAGCAGATAGAAGATCGAGGAATGGTCCATCAGATAGGGCGCGCCGTCCTTGCCGGGCACCTTCTGGTAGTAGACCCGGAACGCCTTGGCGGTGGCGGCGATCTCTTCGGCCGTGCCGGTCAGGCCGACGATGGTGGGGCCGAACTGGCGCACGTAGTCCTTCATGATCGCCGGGGTGTCGCGGTCAGGATCGATCGTCACCAGCACCAGATTAACCTTCGCCGCGGTGCCCGGCCCGAGATGATCGACGGCGGTCTGCATCAGCAGCACCGAGGTCGGACACACGTCGGGACAATAGGTGAAGCCGAAATAGATCAGGGTCGGCTTGCCCTTGAGGCCCTCGCTGCCCAGCCGCTTGCCGTCCTGGTCGGTCAGCTCGAACGGCCCGCCGATCGAGGCGGTGCCACCGCCCGGTCGCGACAGGTCGACGATCAGCCACGCGACGCCCGCGACAATGGCGAGCATCCACGCGGCGAGCACGATTTTGGTGCCTCTGGTCATGGCGCGATCATACCACGGAACTGGCCACGGGATCGGCGGCGGGATGGAAAGGGCATGCTGGAAGCGGGGGGAGCGTCGTGGTTGGATTCTGGAAAATTCATGTCTTTAAGGTGGTTTAACGGCGTTTTCCTCGTCTATTACTTACGGCTTTTTCGCGGATCGGGTTACCTTCGGCACATAGATCGACGTTCATATTTTCTCGCTTCCATATTGCCGAATTCATAGGGGTCCATCATGTTCGTCAGCGACACCATCGTCGTCCGCCTGCCCGGCCGCGCCGACCACCTGAACCACCGCGATATCGCCAACCCGCCGCCGCTCGCCTTCATGCAAGGCCGTTTCGCGCGCGCCGTTGCCGCCGGTATCGGCTGTGCCCTGTTCGCGGCCTCCGCGGCGCTGGCGATCGAAGTCGCCGACCTGACCACCGACCATTCACCGGCCTACCGCGCCGCCGGCGTCGCCCCGATGGCGGCCCCCCTGTCGCTCCGCATGGCGAGCTTCGAGCGGGCGCTGGCCGTCCACTGAACCGATCCCGTCCGCCCACTGGCTGCCCGCGGGTCGCCGTGAGGCGAGCCACCCGGCTTTCGGAACATTGTCCCCCGGCTGTCTTCCTTGTCCCTTGAAAACCACCCTGCTTCCGGACTGTTCCCCAACGGGTCCGCAGGCCGTATCTTTTCCTGGCGTCCCCGGAACACCGGCGGGCGATCGCAAGACCGGCACTCTTTGCGGCACCGACGCGACGAACAGCCGATGTTATTAAGTTTATTATAATCAGCTTGTTATAATTTTTTTTTAATTTTTAACTTGATTTTCCGCCAGCATTCGGCCACAATCCCTTCATGTTCACCCGATCCTTTTCATCAAGTCTCAGGGGTCCATCATGTTGGCAGGCCACGCCGCAACCCTCGCTCCGGCAACCGCGGAGGCCGTTTCGCTCGGTGCCCTCGTCCGCACCCCTTTCGTCCGTCTGGTCGCCGCCGCCTTCGGCTGCGCGATGCTCGCCACCTCGGTCACGCTGACCCTTGAGGTCGTCGACCTCACGGCCGGCGATGCCCCCGGATACGGCATCGCCCGGCTGGATGCCGCCTCGCCGGCCGCGCCCCTGTCGTTGCGTCTGGCCAGCCTCGAGCATTCGCTGGCAGTGCACTGAACCCCTTCACCCATCCCCGTCCGCCCCCCGAACTTTCCTTCTCCGCATGGAGGTGCGTCGCCGAGCTTGCCGTATTCGTTTCTGACTTTGTCTCCGGGGCGGTCGTCCCCCATCCCCCGAAGACCGCCCCCGCTCGCCGACGCTGCCCCACACCGTCCGCGAGCCGTATAGATTGATTTTCACATCATCCCGAGACCACTGGCGCCCGTCGAAAGACGGGCGCTTTTTTTGGTGGATGGCCGAACCGCTCCTTGACCCCGGGCCGCCGGTGGGCACACTCCCGCCGCGTCGCACCAGGGGAGAGACAGCGCATGTTTTACGATGCCGCCAAGCGGGACCACGGAATGCCGGCCGATCCGCTGAAATCGCTGATCGTGCCCCGCCCGATCGGCTGGATCTCCACCGTCGACCTGGAAGGCAACGTCAATCTGGCGCCCTACAGCTTCTACAACGGCATCTCCGAATTCCCGCCGATGGTCTATTTCTCGGTCACGGGCACCTACGGCGACACGCCGACCAAGCATTCGCGCATGAACGCCGAGCTGACCGGCGAGTTCGTCGTCAACGTCGTGACGCAAAAGCTCGCCGACCAGATGAACATCACGACGGCGATGGTGGCCTACGGCATCGACGAGATGAAACTCGCGGGCCTGACGCCGGTCCCCTGCCGCTACGTCAAGGTGCCCCGCGTCGCCGAATCGCCCGTCGCGCTGGAGTGCAAGTACTGGAAGACGATCGAGCTGCCGACCGAACCCGGCCGCGAGGCGATGGCGGGCTCGATGGTGATCGGCCAGGTGGTCGGCATCCATATCGACGAGTCGATCATCGAGGATGGCCGCGTCATGGTGTCGGCCTTCAACCCCGTCGCGCGGCTGGGCTACAGCGAATACACGACCGTCGACAACGTCTGGAAACTCCGCCGCCCCGACGACAACGTCCAGGAAGGCGGCGCGCACCGGGTGTTCGGCAAGCCGCCGGCATGATCGGCTGATTTCGGCGGCCAGAACGGGGGCATCCGATGCCGTTGCGCCCGGAATTTCGGGAGGCGCTATCCTTGCTGGTCGCGGCCTTCGCGCGCCTCGAAAAACGCGGCATCGCGGCACCCGTGCTGGTCGGCGGGGCCGCCGTCGAGCTCTACACCGGCGGCGCCATCGCGACCGGCGACTTCGATTTCGTCACGCCGGCCAAGGACGAGTTTTTCGAGGAGCTGATCGCGCTGGGCTTCGAGCGCCCCGGCTTCGATCACGCGACGGGCGTGAGTTTCCTCGCCAACAGCCTGCTGCTGCGAAAATCCGGCATGGGCTTGCAGGTCGTCAGCGGGTTCTTGATGGATGGCCGGGCAGAGCGGGCGCGAATTGTTTTCGTGCAACTCGATGCCGGCAGAATCCCGGTAATCCCGGTCGAAGACCTGATCGCCGACAGAATGGCCGAGGCGCCCGTATCGAAAGGTGAGCCTTCAAAAGACATGCAAGATCAATGCGTTAACCTGGCCCTTCTTGCCGAGGGACTGGATTTGACCTATCTGGACAAACGCATCGGGGAAGAATCGGCCGGCGATGCTTCCCTCGCGACGCTGAAGGCGTGGACCGATGATCGTCGTCACTCTGGAAGAGCTTGAACGCCGGATCGATGCCCGCAAGGCCGAGCTCGGCTGGACGGGGAACGACTACGTCCGCCGTAATTCCGGCGAACGCCGGACGCCGGAGAAGCGCGCGCTGCTGGCGGCCATGAAACGCGTCGACGACGAGCTGGGGCGTCCATCGCCGTTCGACCCGAAGCCGTAGAGACGCCCTTCCGCCGCTCCGCCCGAGCCTTTCGTCAGAACGTCTTGTCGCCGTTCACCATCGTCATCACCGCGTAGAACGAAGTCGTGCCGCAGATGAACAGGCGGTTCAGTCTGGCGCCGCCGAACACCACGTTCGCCACGCGCTCGGGAATCCTGACCTTGCCGATCAGGGTGCCGTCGGGCTGGTAGCAGTGGACGCCATCGCCGGCACTGGTCCAGACGCGACCGTCGCTGTCGAGGCGGAAGCCGTCGAACATGCCGGCGTCGCAGGTCGCCCAGACGGCGCCACCGGAGAGCTTGCCCTCGGCGCCGACGTCGAACACGCGGATGTGGCGCGGCCCGTCGACCACGTGCGACATGCCGGTGTCGGCGATGTAGAGGCGTTTCTCGTCGGGCGAGAAGGCGAGTCCGTTGGGACGTACGAAATCGTCGGCGACGATGCGCACGATCCCGTCGGCCGGATCGACGCGGTAGACGTGGCAAGCGCCGATTTCGCTCGCGCTCTTGTGGCCCTCGTAGTCCGAATCGATGCCATAGGCGGGATCGGTGAACCAGATCGACCCGTCGGATTTCACGACAGCGTCGTTGGGGCTGTTGAGCCGCTTGCCCTCGTAATCGTCCGCGATCACGGTGATCGAACCATCGTGTTCGGTGCGGGTGGCGCGGCGGTTGCCGTGCTCGCAGGTCACGAGGCGGCCCTGGCGGTCGATCGTGTTGCCGTTGGAGAAGCCGGCGGGCTGACGGAACACGCCGACCTGGCCGTTGGTCTCGTCCCAACGCAGCATGCGGTCGTTGGGAATGTCGCTCCACACCACCGAGCGCAGGGCGGGAAACCACGCCGGCCCCTCGGCCCAGCGGCACCCCGTCCACAATTTCTCGACGTTGGCGCTGGCGCGCACGCAGCCGCGGAAGGCGGGATCGATGAACTCGTAGTCGCCGTCGGCCATGGTGGGTCTCCGCAGGTTCGGTCGTCATTCATACCTTCCCTAGCCGCGGTGAGAAGGCGCGAAAATAAAGGTCGGCGCTCCATCTTGCTTTTCTCTCGCTCCGAAAAAAGCATCCGAGGCGGGCGAGGAGCTTCGCACCAAGCACACAGGCAGACGACGACCGCGCGTGGCACGGCGCGATGCGCGCCTGCAACGAGACACTCCCCAACCGCACGACGCGCGATCAGGCATTCCACACGATCACTCGCCAAGAGTCGAAGCGACGCGCGAGATAGCGTACGGCGAAGACCATACCGACGAAACGATGGCTCTGTGCCTATATGAAGGCGATGATCGCGCCTGTATCGTGACCCTCTATGGTTACAACAACCGTTTGTGCAACCACGCCTCCATGCCCATCGTCTATCGTCACGATAAACGCTTCGCTCGACATCTCGCCTTCGGCAAGATGCACAATGTCAGTATTCTCAATCTCATATATCCACGACACCTCGCCAGCGTCCGCAGCGGTGTTGCTGACGGTCGCCGAGAGAACACCTCCCAAGGTGTTCCCGGAGTCGCCAGCGACGGAGACTGTATGAAGGTCGCTGATATCCAAATCGTCAAACGTGATCGTGCCGCTGTCGGAAAGGATTTGGTCCAAGGCGTCGAGTTCGACCACCCGGGCAGCGATCCCCTCGCCGTCGCCGTCGACTCCATTCGACACCCAGCTCGCGACAAATCCTCCGTCCGCAGTTCCTATGACGGATAATCCAGCTTCGCTCGCGGCGGCCCCGTCGCTCAGGACGATCTCGCCCGTCGTCGGCCCTCCCTCGGCGTCGAATATCCGGGACACGACAACGGCGGGACCACCAGTCGATGAGACCGTCTCGCACGTGACGACAAACCCTCCCGATTCCAGCGCGGCAACGTCGGGCAGCTTTTGATCGCCCGCGATGGTCACGTTGACGCGGAATTCGCCACCAACCGGCATCCCATGCAAGTCGAAGAGTTGGCCGAATATACCGCTCGACCCGTCTAGATCCTGGGAGTCCTAGGTCCAGACAATGACGAAGCCTCCGTCTGCGAGCGCCGCGCTGGATGACCAATCCTGATGCCCGGCTGTCGTAGTGCTGACGTGGAATTCGCTTCCAACGGCGCTCGCCGATGAATCGTACCGTTGAGCATATATTCCCAAGCCGCTGCCGTCCTGCCCAGCGGATTCCCACGCTGCGATGAACCCGCCGTCTTTCAAAGCGGACAGCGTGACGCGCGACTGTTCACCGATGGAAAATGTGTTGATCTGGAAATTGTCTCCGATAGGAACTCCGGTGGAGTTGTGCAGCTGGCCAAACATACCAACATCGCTGCCATCGCGGCCACGCCCGCTCCATGCGACCACGAAATCACCGCTCTCGAGCACGATCACGTTCGCCGCGCCCTGATTCGGCTGGAACACGTCGTGGACCAGCGTTTCGCCTCCCACGGCGACTCCCTTCGCGCCGAAAACTCGCGCATAGATATCGTAATCGGAACTGGCTTGGCCAGCCGACTGCCAGACCACGACGAATCCGCCATCCGCGAACGTCGCGACGGACGGGGTTATCTGTAGACCGGCCGTGAACGCGTTGACCTGAATCTCGCCACCGACCGGAGCTCCGACAGTATCCAATCTCTGGCAGAATATGCCTCCAAGACTGCCATCTTGCCCGGACCCAGGCCCCCCGATGGAGTGCCACACCGCGATGAATCCACCATCGGGAAGCGCCGCAAGAGATTTATTGTAGTACTGCTGGCTTTGATTGCCTGCAGTGTAAGAATTGAGCTGCAATACAGCGCCCATGGACAGTTGATATGTCTCGGCGACCTCTTCCACGCCGCCCGACACGTCCGACGACAGAACATAGGGAGCATCGTTGGTGCCAGCGATCATGATCGACACCGACTGGTCGACCGAGCCACCGTTGCCGTCGTCGACTGTTACAGTGAACGTCTCCGTCGTGGTCTCGCCGAGCCCCAGACGCTGCGCAGCCACGTTCGGCAGTTGATAGGTCCATGCAATCTCTCCCGTCCCGGCCGCTGCCGCGGTCGTCACGGTCGCCACTAGCGTCCCTCCCAGCGCATTCGACGGAGCGCTCGAAACCACGACGGTGTGCGTGTCGCTGAGATCGACGTCGTCGAACGCCAGGACGCCGCTGTCGGTCAACGTGCCAGCCAGCGCATCCTCGACCACAGCCCCGGTAGCGTCGACCGCGCCGAACGCGGGACCATCGTTGGTTGGATCCTATTATCGTGATTGAAACCGTCGCCATGTCCGAGTCGCCATCGGCATCAATCGCAACGTACGAGAAGGTATCAACCATGCTCTCGCCGGCAGCGAGAGACGACATAGAGAGCCCGGGCCGGTAAACATAAGTGCCGTCAGTTGCCAGCACGACCCCACCGAGCGTCGGCGCTGCTTGAAGAGCGACACTGGCCAACAGGTCGGGAATGCTATCGTTCGCGGTCACGTCGCCAGCGCGTTCGTTGTCTTCGGCAACGACGATGGAATCGTCGTTCGCGACGACACCGTCGTTGATCAGATCTATTTGCCCGCCGTCAACGAATACCTCGGTATTCTCGAATTCGCGAACAGTCAGGCCGATGCTCGCGAATAAAAACGGTCCGCTTGATCCCGATGCCAAGGCCGTAAGATAGCTTGCCAAATCCAGCTGAAAAACCGGATTCAACCAGTCTCCGCTGGCTAAAGACAGGCGAACGGTATCGATGCCCGCCCCGCCTCGATACTCGTCCATGGAACCGACGTTCGTGGCGAACTCAAAGATGGCCAGATCAGCTCCGGCTCCGCCGAAGATGGTGTCTGACCCCGCCCCGCCATCGAGTGTGTCTGAGTCCGAGTTCCCGATGAGCACGTCGTTCCCGAGTCCGCCAAAGAGATCGTCGGTTCCGGAGCTTCCGCTCAGTTCGTCGTTGCCAGCGGCCCCGTACAGCGTATCGTCACCCGACGTGCCGTCGAGACTGTCGTTGCCAGATCCACCTAGGAGAGTGTCATCCGAGTTTGGCTTTGGATACTCCAAGCTGTGCGGGATTTCTGCAGCCTAAAGCGCTGCTTGTCCGTTTCACATTGGGTTAAGTAGCGCTCTAAAGACGAGCAAGCACTGACTAGATCACGCGCGGCTAGCGAACCAACTTTTCCCAGTGGATTACCACCGCAGCAAGAATGCAAGCATTCTGCCGGACTTCCGGGAACGCGTCGACGCCCGCGCAGTAGGCCGCCCCTGGCCTCACCCGAACCGTCCCGGATCGCAGTGCGCCAGGGCCAGCGGCAGTGTTTCGCCCTCCAGCAGCCTGACGATCAGCCGGCCCGTCGCCGTCGCCAGGGTCAGGCCGACATGCTGGTGGCCGTAGCCGCAATAGACGTTGGCGTGGCGTGGCGCGCGGCCGATGGCGGGGCGGAAGTCGGGCAGCGAGGGTCGCTCGCCCATCCAGCGGCTGGTCTCGACGCCACCGACGCCGGGGAAGATCGCCTTCAGGTGCTTGTGCAGCAGATCGGCGCGATGCCACGTCGCGGGCCGGTCGGGGGCGCCGAGCTCGACGGTGCCGGCGACGCGCAGGCCCTCGCGCATCGGCGTGATGAAAAGACCGCGTTCGGCCGGCGACACCGGCATGTCGAAGCGCACGTTGTCGGGCTCGACCATGACATGGTAGCCGCGCTCGGCCACCAGCGGCGCGCGGAATCCGAGATGGCGGGTGAGGTCGCCCGAGGCGCGGCCGGCGCAGATCGCCACCGCCGACACGGCAATCGTGCTCCCGGCGGTGCGCACGCCCGTCACGCGGTCGCCGACGACATCGAAGCCCGCGACGGCGGCGCGCTCGATGCGTCCCCCCTCGGCGACGAAGCGTTCCGCCAGCGCCGTCACGACATGGAACGGGCTGACGGTGTGCATGCCGTGTGGAAAATAGACACCCTTGACGATGTGCGGGCTCAGGCCCGGCGCCAGTTCGCGCGCGCGATCGCCGTCGACCACTTCCAGCACCGTGCCCTTGGCGCGTTGCAGCTCGCGTTCGCGGGCCGATCCGGCGAAGCCCGCCTCGGTTTCGTAGACGTAGAGGGCGCCCCGCGAGCGGAACAGATCGCCCAGCCCCGAGAACTGGATCTCGCTCTTCCATGCCGCGTTGGCTTCCAGCATCAGCGTGCCGAACGACTCCGTTCCCTTCGCCACCTCGACGTCGTTGGCGGACCGGGCGAAGCGCCACATCCAGGGCAGCAGCCACGGCAGGCTGGGCTTGTGGATGGTCAGCGGTCCGTCGGGATCGAACAACATCTTCGGCACCCGCCGCAGCACGTCGGGCCGGCACAGCGGCAGCACGTGATCGATGGCGATGAAGCCGGCGTTGCCGAACGAGGTCTTGCGGCCGGGCTCGACCGCGTCGAGCACGATCACGTCGCGGCCAGTGCGTTGCACGGCGCGCGCCGTCGCCATGCCGACGATGCCCGCACCGATCACGGCGAGGGGGGCGGCGTCGGTCATCGCGGAACGCCCCGGATCGACGCGCGGGACGATGGCGTATCGGCGGTTCCCGTTTTCATGTTCGTCTCCCTCGGTGCGGAGTCGCTGGACTCTCGCG